>JABJPQ010000037.1 GCA_018663815.1 Halobacteriovoraceae bacterium
GGTCAGTTCCTTCATGCATTTCGTACCACATGTTTCCACCACCCATTCCACAACAAAGAGCTTTATCTTTATTCTTCTCCATCTCTTTAATCGTAACACCTGGAATACTTTTAAGAATACTTCTTGGTGCGTCATATTCACCATGATGGCGTCCTAGGTAACACGGATCGTGATAAGTGAGCTCTTCTTTGATTTCTTTTTTAGGAGTGAGTTTTCCTGATTTAATAAGCTCTGCTAGAAGTTCGGTATGGTGAATTGTTTCAAACTCACCGTCATCAAATTTTGCATATTCTTTACCGATTGTGTGTAAGCAATGTGGACAGTGAGTGACGACTTTTCCGAAATCGTATTTATTCATATTGGCGATATTTTCAATGGCCACTTCAAAAAAGGAATATTCATCTCCGAATCTTCTAATAGGATCACCATTACATTTTTCTGTTTTTCCCATCACGGCAAAAGAAACACCTGCTTTTTTAAGAAGCATAATTGTATCTTTCACGACTTTTTGGTTTGAAGCATCGTAAGAGCCAGCACAGCCGACATAGTAGAGAAAATCAACCTTTTTTCCGACTTCGATAACTGGTATTTCAAGACCTTCTGACCATTTAAATCGATCATCTTGCGACACACCCCATGGGTTACCATTTATTTTAATATTATTAATTGAGGTCGCAGCCTCGGCTGGAATTTCACCTAGGGTGAGTGCTTTATAGCGTTTTAATTCCATGATAGATTGAACATGTTCAATACTAGCTGGGCATTCTTCCATACAGGCACCACATGTTGTACAAGAATCGAGTTCGGCAGCAGAAAAAATTTGCTTCTCCCAAAAATCAATAACTGTATCGCCAGCTGCTTGGAGTGCATCCCGAGTTTTAGTAATGATTTTTTTGGGATCAAGGGGGCGACCAGATAAATTAGCCGCACATACTTGAGTACACCGACCACACTCAACACAGGCTAGGGTATCAAGTCGCTGTTTAGCTGTTAACTCACTTGATTTACCAAGGCCAAAGGTCTCTGCCGTTTCATCTTCAAAATTCATAACACCAAGAATTGCACCTCTTCTTTTGGGAGTTATAAGAGCATTTATTGGTAGGGCAATAATATGGAAAAATTTGGTATGGCCAACGCTAGCAATAAAAACCATGGTGTTTAGCATGTGAAACATCCACATTCCTTTATAAATGGTTGCTAGAGAGTTGTCAGAAATACCTGTGCTCGAGATTACTTTTGCCAGAATCCAACCGATGGGAGACCAAGTTGCTTCTCCAGCAGGAAAGTCTGCTCCAACGATACGAAATCCTTCTAGTAAGAAGCCAATAAAGACGAGTAGAAAAATCATAATATACATTTTCATTTCATCGTTTGGATTGGTAGATGATAGGTACTCTGGCTTGTCGATATAACGACGCTTGAATGCCAAAGCTAATCCTATTAAGATGAGAATACCAGCGATATCAGCTAGGAATGAAATAACAATATAGGTTGTGCCTTGATAGACCTTAAAGGGAGAGTCAGCATGAATGGCCACAAGTTCTGTTGCAATTAGAAGAACGATGAATCCATAATAGATAAGACTATGAAATATTCCTGCCTGTTTATCTCTTGTCACTTTTCCCGTGAAAAAGATCGTATTAAAAAAGTTACACATCTTTAAGCCGTCAGGAGCAAGATCCTTTAAGCTTGAGTTCTGCGTGACAAATTTATACTTTTTAAATAACCCAAGTCCTAAGATGGCAAATGATATTATCATTGCCACATACATAGTTATTTTAAATGAGATTGGTATTTGCCAAAATATCTCTCGAGTTGCAAGAGCGACGTCCATTATGACTCCTTTTATGAATTATCTTTTCTTAAACTTCAAATATATGTATCTTAGTATATAGAGTTAATTATGTATTTAAAATGGTGAATGTGAATATAGAGATAATATCATTAATTATTTTGATTTTTTTAGCAATGTATTTGGGGTTTAGGCATACTTTGCAAATGAATCAGTTCAAGTCTCAGCAATTTTTTATTGTGAGTTTTTTTATAGCACTTTTAATGATCTCCTCATTAGAAATTGTCCTTTTTCGAGGGGATATGAGCTTGGATCTGTTTGAGCGGTACACAAAAGTGCTGCTTACGTTTGTTTTTTCAATTTTTTTGACGCTGATCAGTTTTATCTGCATAAAGCAGGTTACGTTTAAAAAAATTCAGGCTATTTGGAAAATACCGATTATTGCAATATTTGCAGCAATGTTTTTAGAGTTTCAGTATGTGATTTATGTGTGTTTTGGTTACTTTACAATTAGTTTGTATATATTGCTGAGAGAAAGAGTAAAGTATCGATATTTACTTGTTAAGTTTATTTTATTAATTCCAGCTGTGATTCTGTGCTTTTTTGTTAAAATACATAATATAGAATTACTAAATTTAGTGCTTATATGGTTATTAGTTTTTGGTTCACCAGTTTTAACTATTGCTAATATAAATAGTCGCTTTAAGGTAAAAGATGATTAAATTAGTTAAATTATCCAGTTTATTAATTTTGTTTGCGTGTGCTCAAGTTACAAGTCTTAATTTAAAAAAACATCAATTTGGAAAAATTCCAACAAAAATAATTTGGATTCAGGTTGCGGGCCTTTCTTCTGAGCATTTGGCGATGCTCAAGTTTTCCTATCCTAAAGGAGATCAAAAAACGTCTTTTGAAAATGCTCTTTGTATCGGTTCAACTTGGGACTACAATTTGTATAAGATCAGACCATCAGCTTACGAAGGTTTCTTAAGCCAAATTACTGGAAAAAAGAATATAAAAAATGAATGCTCAGACTATTCACAAAAACCAATTTGGAAATATATTGGTAAAAAAGGATATAAAATAGGTATTTTAGAAGGGGAAATGACTAAGAAGCAAAGTCTCATGCGCTCCCTAGACTGTAAGCAAGGAGATAAGTATTTAGATGAA
>JABJPQ010000288.1 GCA_018663815.1 Halobacteriovoraceae bacterium
CATAGCATGCCACTTAGAGATCAACTAAATGAAATCGCTACGGATAATCCACAATCAAAAATTACGGTTGATTTAGGTGGAATTGATTTTGTAGGTTCTTCAGGAATTTGTCATTTCGTTGAAACATTACAAATCATTAATCAAACTAAAGATGAACATAACAAGATGAAACTCGCAAATGTTAGTACTGAGTTTAAAAAGATCTTTCGACTCTACTCTATCGATGAAGCAGAACTGATTTGGGATCAATTTGATTTAGATGATGATGAAACAAGTAACCTAAGTACTCGTTTTGGAAATCGAAAACGAACTTTTTCAAATTAGAAAATAATTTTCACTAAATTTAAATAAACTGGCGGAGAAAAACCTCTGCCTTTTTTATTTTTAAGTCGGTAGTTATAAACTAAATCGTCATTTAACTCGATATATCTTTGAGAAGTTCCGAAAAATCCCCCCGAGCTTTCCTCTTCCGGTGGAGCTCCACCAAAGCCTCCACCAGCACCACCATCAAATCCCGGAGGAGGTGCATCATTATATTCCTCTTCAGGTATCGGTTCTAATGATTTTTTATGGGACATAATAACATAACTACCAAAGGCAATACCTGCATATAAACCAAGTGATGCTCCCTGAGCTATGGCCCTAGAGTTCGTACCAAAAGCCATAGTTGCAAAGCCTAATAAAGCCCCACCAACAGTTCCATATGTACAAATAACCATGAATGCCTTGCTTTTGGCATCCATTGCGTGAGCCTTTTGAGAAGGAGTCATAAAGCTAAAGCAAAGTATCAGAATTAAAATAACTTTTTTCATACTCTTAGGTTAAAAAAGCTTTAATCCTTTGGCAATCTATTTAGGAGTTGTAACTTCCCATGAGCGTTGAAAATTATTAGTAAAAAACTCAGTGACTTATGGAGACGCAGCCGTTGTATGCGAGTAAGCCCCTCAGGATAGGATTTCACCTCATAAACAATTAATTGACCATTTTGGTAGCGACAAAGGTCAACTTGGCCACAATCAATCTGACGTAACAATAAACTAGATACTAATACAGGAAAGCCCTTGGCATGGATAAAAACAGAGAAATCTCTTTCCAGCTTGCGTCCCTTACAAGTATTCTTTGACTCCCTTGAATGTTTTACGGTGAATTTTTGATGGTCCCAACTCTTTGACTGCATCTCGATGCTCCTTAGTTGGATAACCTGCATGTTTTGCAAGATTATAGCCAGGATATTTTTGATCCAGTTGAGTCATTTTTTCATCTCTAAATTCTTTGGCGATAATTGAGGCAAGTCCAATCACAACAACCTTAGAATCTCCTTTGATAATTGCTTCGCTAGCATATTTAGTTTCAAATAATTTATTTCCATCAATTAACACTTTTGACTGTGACTCCCCAAGTTTTTCACTCGCTAGCTTCATGGCTAATAAAGAAGCTTGTAAAATATTAATTTTATCAATCTTTTTATGATCACATTCGTTGAGACAGAATTCAAAACACAGGTTAAAATATTTTATTTTATAAAGGTGATTTACCTTTAAATTTTTCACATCAATGCCCAGTTGATTAAGAATTATTTTTCTTTTTTTGGTTGAAAGCTTTTTTGAATCAGTAACATTCAATTTTATTAATTGAGAAAGAAGTCCTTTCTCTGAGCGTTTAACTTTTACCGCACAGGCAACAACAGGTCCTGCAATAGGACCTCTTCCCACCTCATCACAGCCAATGATGGCCTTGAATTCTTTTAAATTATCTTGATCTATATTATTCATACAAAAAAGCCCGAAATAAATTCGGGCCCTTATACTTTAAATTGTTACTTATATTATTTTTTAGAATAATCAGTTTCAATTCTAGCAGCTTTACCAGTTCTATCTCTTAGATAAAAATGTTTCGCTCTTCTAACTTTACCACGTTTAACAAGTTTAATTTCTTCAACTCTTGGTGAATGAAAAGGAAAAATCCTCTCAACTCCAAAACCACCAGCTGCAATTTTTCTCACTCTAAAGTGACCGTCAATACTTTTCGTATTACCTTTGATGGCAATAACAGTTCCTTCAAATTTTTGAAGACGTGATTTGTTTCCTTCTTTAATTCTAACTGAAACAGAGACATTATCTCCTGCTTTAAAATCAGGAAATTTTTCAACATTTGCACTTAAATAGTTTTTGTTAACTAGATCAACTAAATTCATTTTTTACTCCACATAAATCCTTCCTATAACCTTTTACTTTCGGCCAGAGGGAAGGGATAAAATTTTAGACTCAGAGGCTTCTGCATATACGATCACAATAAATTGCAACCGCAGAACGAACTGACAGATGATTATATCCATCTTCAGCTGTACCAACAATAGGGTCTAATTTAAAGTCCGCAGCGTCAGTAACAGAGGCATGTAATCCCCAACCAGTACCAAATAACAAGAACATGGGTCTATTGTCAACTTGTAACTTTTCGCGCAAAGATTTTTCATTACCAGAAAACTCATCAAAGTTAGCTCCAGTTACGACAATATAAGGATCTACACCTTCAATCTCTTTAATTCTCTCTTTAGCGGCATCAATCGTATTGGCTAACTCGATAAAGGATAACGCGGAGCTGCGGTCAGGATTATAAGAATTTTCAACATCAGTATTCCAATGATTTAGAATTGATTGCACTAACTCATGTTGCTTTATAACCGGAGTAACAATGAAATATTTTTTAAAATTAAAAGTTCGCGCTGATCTAGCGATATCATGGATGTCCATATTAGTAACAGAAGTTGTGATTATTTGTTCTTCACGCCCTAAAATAGGGTGGTGAATTAAACCTAAGTACATATTCATTTTAGCCCTTCTTGGATACCTCTTCACTTCGCTGGCCTTACTGCTCGCTTTTATTCAGAGTGCATCCAGACAAACTTATGCTGCCTATCATACATAGTAAATGGTTAGAGCTAACTTATATGCTAGATTTTTGAAAAAATTAATTAATAAGAAACAATAATTTGCCCATCTGATCCATCTAATAATCCACACGCATTACCTTTAACAGACGTTCCACCAACAGCTGCTCCAGCTGCTTCTCCCGAATTTGCCGGAGTTCTATTCGTTCCCATAGTCGTTGTATCACCTGTACAAGCACCACCACCACCACCGCCACCAGTAGTTTCTGCTGATCCATTTGCTCCGTTTCCGCCACAACCTTCTCCACCTTGAAGATTATGCGGGGATTCTTTATCTGCACCACCACCACCGCCACCACCGGCAATAGCATATTCAACTGATTCTGCGAAGTTTGTAAATCGAGTAGCACCACCACCACCGCCACCGGTAGTTGATTCACCACCACCGCCACCGCCGCCGCCATAAGCACCGTCTCCACCGTCTCCAGCACCACTGGCTCCAGATCCACCTGTACCGCCAGTTCCACCACCAGCTCCAGCGGATCCATTAGCTCCTGTAGCACCACCATTTCCACCGGCATACGCACCAGCGCCCCCCGTAGCGCCACAACCTGCTGCAAGTCCACCAAGTCCAATTTTTGTTTTAAATTGATCACCAGGAGTTACTGCAAGTGCAACTACTGCGTAACCACCAGCCCCACCTTGACCACCCTCACCACCATCTTCAGGTGCTGGTGATCCTCCGCCTCCAGCTCCCCAAACTTTAGCAGTTATGGAGTAACAATCAGCTGGAACGGTAAAGGTTCCATCAGCAGTTATTGTGGTTGTTCCGTGTGAACAGCTGTCTACAACAATAGTTAAAGCAAAAGCTTGAGTTCCTTCTGCGGCAGCAGCTGAGAGAGCATCCTCAACAGAAATACTAAAGCTATCTGCAGTTGTGTCTCCAGCGGTATGTTCATAAGTAATAAGACTATTATCGACATCATCTTGAGTGAAAGTATCCGTTGCACTCATTATCGTTCCATTATTTTTTAAATTTCCTTGTGTTGGCGCAACTTCTAAGGTGAAGGTTACATCTGTTGCTGTATGATCCACATCAGTCGCATCTAGTTCAGTGTTCACGATAGTAACCGTTTGAGCTTGAGTTAATGATTTTCCTGTATAAAGAGCTAAACTTGGTGCATCGTTAACGCTATCTATAGTTAAACTTGCTGTAGCTGTATTTGAAGCTTGAGCACCTGCAGTTACAGTATATCCAAAGCTAGCCACACCATTATAATTTGCAGTACCAGTAACTCCAACTGTACAAGCACCAGCACCATCACATGCACATGCAGATGATACAGTAATATTGGTTAAAGCTGATAAAGTACAAATAGTTGCTAAGTCAGTCTCAGCATCTGTGTAGCTTAGAGAAATAATACTTTCAATATCTTCATTAAAATTAGCAGGAGTTATATCTGCGGCCACAGGAGCGTCAGCAACAGAGTTTATAGTAAGAGTTGCACTGGCCGTATTAGAAGCAGCACCGTTAGCTGTTACTGTATAATCAAATCCAGCAGCTCCATAATAATTACTTGAACCTGTCACACCAACAGTACAAACACCTGAACCATTACATGAACATGCGCCAGACTCTGTTATATTACTAAGGTTCGATACACTACAAGCAGTTGCTTTATCAGAGTCAGCATCGGTATAGCTTAAAGTGATTATGCTTTGGATATCTTCATCAAATGCGGCTGGAGTTATATTAGCAGCAACCGGAGCATATTCAACGGCATTAATCGTTAAGCTTGCGGTTACAGAATTAGACGCTTGACCACCAGCAATGACAGTGTAGGCAAAACTAGCTGCACCATTGTAAGCTAATGTCCCAGTCACACCTACAGTACATGCACCAGCACCATCACAAGAGCATGCTGATGTTTCTGTAATATCTGTTAAAGCAGTTAGACTACAATTAGTGGCCAAATCTGAATCAGCATCGGTGTAGCTTAAAGTTATAATACTTTGGGTATCTTCATTAAAAGCTGCAGGTGAAATCGCCGAAGCGACTGGCGCAATACTAGAATCTACAATAGATAAAGTAGCAGCTGAAACATTTGAAACAACACTATTTGCTGTAATGGTATAATCAAAACCTGCTGCTCCTGTATAATTAAAAGTGCTTGTTACCCCAACAGTACAAACCCCTGAACCATCACATGCACATGCAGATGATTCTGTTATATTACTTAGATTTGAAACACTACAAACAGTCGCTAAGTCAGAATCTACATCTGAGTAACTTAAAGTGATAATGCTTTCAGCATTCTTAATAAATGGAGCTGGTGATATCGCTACAGAAACAGGAACATCATCAACAGAGTCTATATTTAAATTTGCAGCTACGGCCGCAGACGTACTAGAGTTTGCGCTTACTGTATAATCAAAACTTGCTGCGCCAAAGTAATGGCTACTTCCTGTAACACCAACAGTACAAACACCTGCACCATCGCATGAACATGCACTTGTTTCTGAAATATTTAAAGGACTTGAAATCGCACAAGCAGTGGCTAAGTCTGAATCTGCATCTGTATAACTCAGAGTAATTATTTCTTCTGAATCTTCATTAAAACTTGCAGGGCTAATCGTAACAGCAATCGGTGCTGAATCAGAAGCATCTGGAACAGCGACACTATCAGTAGGGACTATCGAAGAAGTTTTAAACAAATCTCCTCCACTTTCCTCTCCTCCACAAGAGATGAACAATAAAAGACATAAAAAGAAAGTTATATTCTTCAAGTGCTCTCCCTATCAAACGTTCTACAAATCAACACTTAATTCATTATAATCGAGAACCATGGATTTTTAGGAAAATATTTAGCATTAGAAATAATGGCTGTAAAAACAACAATTTAGATGTTTAAATAAAAAAAGAGAATAAATAAATTTCATCTACTTTTGTCAAAAAAGAGCAATTATTATTGGCATCAGTAGGTATTTACAATCAAATATTTTATAAGGGGAAGAAAAACTAAAATCAACGATCTCTTTTTTAATGTTTAGAATCCTCTACCATAAGCCCTAGGTGTTTGTGAACTTCACCTAAGCCGTTAATAGTAAATTCCATATTTCTTTCTCTATAATTAAAGAACCCATTAATTTCTAATTTAACTTTAATTTTAATAGAAGCA
>JABJPQ010000154.1 GCA_018663815.1 Halobacteriovoraceae bacterium
ACCTCTAACACAAGGTGTGTTCTCCAAAGTTCTCACTGAACCAACCTTTCTTAAGCCCAATCCCATGACACATGCTTTCATTTTATCAGTGCATGAGATAGTACTTTTTTTAAGTTTCACTGTAATTGTACTCATCTTTATTACTCCGTAATATATTATTTAACGTTGCTTATTCTAAGAGATTTTGGGTCAACACCTCTAACACTTGCCACTTGCTCAACCGATCTCATTTGCCTAAAAGCCTTGAAAGTAGTTTTTACAATATTATGTGGATTACTACCTCGCAAAGACTTAGTTAATACATTTTTGACTCCAGCTAGCTCCAAAATCGTACGACAAACTCCCGCTGCCTTTACACCAGTACCTTCCGATGCAGGTTTAAATAAAATTTTCCCAGCATCAAACTCTCCAAGAACTTCATGCGGAATAGTTCCGTCCTTAACAGGAACTTGAATCATTCTTCTGGAAGCCTCTTGGCTAGCCTTTCTAATAGCATCAGGAACCTCTTTCGCTTTTCCTAAACCATAACCGACTTTGCCTTTCTGATCGCCAACGATAACAAGAGCAGAGAAAGAAAATCTTCGCCCGCCCTTTACAACTTTAGCAACTCTATTAACTGCAACAACTCTTTCCTCGAAGTCTGGAGTTGTCGTTTCTTGTTTTTTATTATGTCGAGGAGCTCCACTTGCCGGCCTTCTCGCTTTCTTCTCTTCTACAACTTTTGTTTCTTTATTGTCATTTTCAGTCGTCATCTCATTTTCCTTATTAGATTTGAACTCCACCTTCTCTGATAGAATTGGCAAGCGCAGCAAGCACGCCTGTATATTTTTTTCCATTCCTATCAAAAATGGCTGTTTTAATATTTTTCTCAGTTAAAACCTTGGCTACTTGTGTTCCTACCTCTTTTGCACTTTCTGTGTTTGCTGATGAACCGATAGCATTCTTTCCAAATGTTTGAACTGAAAAAATAGTTTTCTCATCCGCATCATTTATAATCTGTACAAAAAGATTCGAATTAGTTTTCTTAGCACATATCCTTGGCTTTTCTGTTGTTCCTACAACTTTTTTCCTAATAGCTAATTTCCTTCTTAGCTCTTTTGCTTTACTAGGATTTTTAATTGTCTTTATTGGTTTTCTCATAATCTACCTTCTACTTATTTCTTAGCACCTGTTTTACCAGCTTTTCTAATTATCACTTCATCGGAGTAACGTACGCCCTTACCTTTATATGGCTCAGGCGGTCTAAACGATCTTATCTTTGCGGCTGCAAAACCAACCAACTCTTTACTTGACCCAGAGAGCTCAATTGAATTTTTAACAACTTTTGCGCTTACACCTTCAGGTAATTCATAAATGATAGGGTGTGAATACCCTAAGTTTAGAGTTAGCTTTGAGCCAGAAGCAGCTGCTTTATAACCAACACCTGTAAATTCTAGCGTTTTTTTAAACCCACTCGTAACACCAATCACCATGTTGCCAACGAGAGTCCTAGTCATTCCCCACATTGCTCTATTTCTATTAGATGCGTCTACGGGTTTAACAGTTATCTCAGACCCTACATGCTCAACTATAACTCCTGGATTGTGAGAAAATTCTAGCTGACCATTTGGTCCCTTTACACTTATTTTTCTATCTGCAATTGTCACATTTACTTTTTCAGGCACAACTACAGGTCTTTTACCTATTCTTGACATTGTCAACTCCTACCAAACGTTACAAAGAACTTCTCCACCCAACTTCATAGCCTTCGCCTTTCTTGACGAAACAATTCCAGAAGATGTGGAAACTATTGAAACACCCAAGCCACTTAAAATTCTTGGCATATCTCTATAACCTTTATAAATTCTAAGACCAGGTTTCGATACTCGTTGAATATCAACAATAGCTTGCTCTTTCAGAGCAATTCTTAATGTTAAATTATTATCTTTTACTAAAACTTTAAAATTCTTAATAAAGCCTTCTTCTTTTAAAACTTTACAGACATTAGCTTTAATTCTACTCGCTGGCATATCGACTTTTAAGTGATTTGCTCTTGCGCCATTTCTAATTCTTGTAAGCATATCTGATACAGGATCTGTCATCATAATTATATTCTCCTACCAACTCGACTTTGTCACACCAGGAATCATACCCTTGTGAGCTAAGTCTCTAAAAATAATTCTACATAATCTAAAGTCTCTATATACGCCTCTAGGTCTCCCCGTAAGTTCGCATCTATTCCTAACTCTAATCCTACTCGTATCTCGAGGCATTTTTTGCAACTTCATCATTGCCTTATCTCTGTCCTCATCAGAGGCAGAATCATCAGAGATGATATTTCTCAGCTCAGCCCTTTTAGCCTCACCCTTCTCTGCCAACTTTCTTCTTCTGTTGTTTTTTGCAATTGAACTAATTTTTGCCATTTTATAATTCCTTATTTTTCTCTAAATGGTAAACCAAACATCTTGAGAAGGTCTCTACCTTCCTCGTTGTTATCTGCGGTTGTTACAAAGGATATACCCATACCCCTAACCTTATCTATTTTGTCATAACTGATCTCTGGAAACATGATCTGCTCTTTAATCCCAAGAGAGTAATTACCTTTTCCATCAAAAGCCTTAGGGTTTAACCCTCTAAAGTCTCTAACTCGCGGCAATGAGAAGCTAATTAAACGATCAAGGAACTCATACATCCTAGCGCCCCTAAGAGTAACTGATGCACCTAACGCTTGCCCTTCTCTTAATTTAAATGAAGCTATTGAATTCTTAGCTCTTGCGATTACTGGTTTTTGACCAGAGATTGTCGCCAAGTCACCCACGATGTTCTCTACAATTTTTCCGTTTGTAACTGCATCTCTAGTAACGCAATTTATAACTATCTTTTCTAACTTTGGTATTTGATGAACGTTTGTATATTTGTACTTATCCATCAAGTTGTTTTTTATCTCTGATTTATACAGAGTTCTTAACCTTGCTTCCATTTTTAATGTCCCCAATTATGCTAAAGAAGAGCCGCATGCAACAGCAACTCTAATTTTTTTTCCATCTTTTTCTTCAATTCTAACTCTTGTTGCTTTTCCTGTTTTTGGAGAAACAACAGCAATATTACTAATATTGATTCCCTTCTCCATGTCAGAAAAACCACCATTTGGGCTTTCCTGTGTTGGTTTAACTGCTTTTTTAACAACGTTGACACCATCAACAATCACAGTCTTCTGCTTAAGGTTCATACTTCTAACCTTGCCTTTTTTATTTTTATCTTTTCCTGCAAGGACAATAACTTCATCATTTAATTTAATTTTTTGCATAAATTCCTACCTAATATCTATAATACTTCTGGTGCAAGTGAGCATATCTTAGAGAAATTTTTGTTTCTCAACTCTCTAGCAACTGGGCCAAATATACGCGTCCCTACGGGATCGGTTCCTTGAGCACCTAAAATAACAACGCTATTTTTATCAAACTGTATATATGAACCATCTTCCCTTCTAATTGGGTATTTTGTTCTTACAATAACTGCTTTTTTAACATCACCCTTCTTAATCTTTCCACCTGGCAGAGCCTGCTGTACAGCAACAACAATAACGTCACCCAAACCTGCAGACATTCTCTTTGAGCCGCCAAGTACTTTTACACACTTAACAATCTTTGCTCCTGAGTTGTCAGCCACTTCTAATTTTGATTGCATTTGTATCATAATTTTCTCCGAACCTACTTAGTAGTAAATAGTTCCCATTTTTTAAGCTTGGAATGTGATCTTGACTCAATAATTGTTACTTGATCACCCTTCTTAGCCATGTTTTTTTCGTCATGTGCATGGTACTTTTTACTTTTTGTAACGTATTTACTGTAAATAGGATGTTTAAATCTTCTTTGGACAGTAACGACAATCGTCTTGTCGCCAGAATCACTTACAACTTCACCCTTAAGCATTCTTTTAAAACCTTCTTCTTTATTACTCATAACTAATTACTCACTTTACTGTTCTTAGCTGTTAATAACCTAGCAATATCCCTCTTCATAACCTTCAACGTGTGCGATTTCTCCACATTAGTTGTGTTTTTCTGAAGACGTAAATTAAAAAGTTCCTTTCTTAACTCTGAAACTCTAAGTTCTATTGCATCCTTTTCTAATTTATTTACTTCACTCATTTTAAGCATAATACTAACCTTTATTCATTTCTATAGTTGGACGCTTATATAACACTCGGCCCAATAATACTACTGTTCTTTTGTAATAATTTTAGTTTTTATAGGTAATTTATGCATTGCAAGTCTAAGTGCCTCTTTAGCTACCTCATGATCAACACCAAGTATTTCAAACAAAATTCTACCTGGTTTAATAACTGCAACCCATTTCTCTGGCGATCCTTTACCTTTACCCATTCTTACTTCTGCAGGTTTTTTAGTTAAAGATTTATCCGGAAATACCTTAATCCAAATTTGCCCGCTTCTCTTTGTTTTTCTTGACATTGCAATACGTGCAGCTTCGATTTGTCTATTCGTTATATATCCACATTCCTGTGCCTGAATCGCGATATCGCCGTAGGCAATTTTATTACCCCTGCTTGCAACACCCTTCATCTTTCCTTTTTGTTGCTTTCGCCACTTTACTTTTTTTGGACTTAACATTTTCTACCCCAATATTTATCTCTTATAATTTCATGGCTTACATGCAGCCACAAAGCAAAATCACTAAAGTGATCTTATTTATAAATCTCACCTTTATAAACCCAAACCTTAACACCAATAATTCCATATTGCGTTTTTGCCTCAACACAATCATAGTCAATGTCAGCTCTTAAAGTATGAAGAGGTACTTTTCTTTCAGAATACCCTTCAGTCCTAGCCATCTCAGCACCACCAAGTCTACCAGAACACTTAACCTTAATTCCCTTGACCCCTGATCTAAAGGCAGATGTCATTACTTTTTTCATTGCTCTTCTAAACGCTACTCTTTTTTCAAGTTGAGCCGCAATGTTCTCAGCAATTAACTTCGCCTCAGCATCTGGTCGCTTAATCTCTGCAATATTAAAAAATAGTGAGCCTTCAGTTATTTTCTTAAGATCATTTCTTATTTTATCAATTCCAGCACCCTTTTTTCCAATCGCGATACCAGGCTTAGCAGAATAAACTGTTACCTTTACTTGATCAGATGTTCTGGATATTTCAGTTTTAGAAATTGAAGCATTACTTAGATTCTTATCAATATACTTTCTAATCTTCAAATCTTCCTGAAGAGTTTTTCCGTAATTGTCCTTAGAATACCAATTGGAATGCCAATCTTTAATGTAACCTAATCTAAAACCGTATGGATGTACTTTTTGTCCCATTATTACTTCCTTATGCTTCTTTTAAAGCAACTTTTACGTAGCTAGTTCTTTTTCTAATTTTAAAAGCGCGCCCCTGAGCTCTTGGCTGAATTCGTTTCTGAGTTGGTCCCTCGTCAACCATAATTTCGCCAATCACTAAATTATCAAGATCATACTTTTCACTATCTGATGCAATCTGTAATCCACTATTCAACA
This sequence comes from Halobacteriovoraceae bacterium, assembly GCA_018663815.1. Classification (GTDB taxonomy): domain Bacteria; phylum Bdellovibrionota; class Bacteriovoracia; order Bacteriovoracales; family Bacteriovoracaceae. The sequence goes on from JABJPQ010000154.1 coordinate 5,506, forward strand.
GCTTTGTTAGAATAATTGCAATTTCTTTCTTGTCATTAAATCGAAGAATTTTCATTGCCTCTGCAACCTTTTTATTTCTAATCAGGTTACAAACTTGTCTTACTTTACTTGCAGATTTATTTACATTGTTATTTTTTACAACAATCATCACGTCCTACCTATTATCTCTTAGACTTCTTATCAGCACCATGGCCATAAAAAGTTCTCGTTAATGAAAACTCACCAAGTTTATGTCCAACCATATTGTCAGTAACAAAAACAGGAATAAATTTCTTTCCGTTATGAACTGCAAACGTTAATCCAATAAACTCTGGAATAATCGTTGATCTTCTAGACCATGTTTTTATTACCTTATTTGCTTTTCCTTCTTTTTGAGCTTGCTCAACTTTTCTAAGAAGAGAAAATTCAATATAAGGTCCTTTTTTAATTGAACGAGTCATCTATATTCTCCTAATTACTTTCTTCTCTTAACAATGAACTGATTCGTTCTTTTGTTTTTTCTAGTCTTATAACCTTTAGTTGGTTTACCCCAAGGTGTAACTGGGTGTCTACCACCCGAAGTCCTACCCTCACCACCACCATGTGGATGATCGACTGGATTCATAACAACACCTCTTACAGATGGTCGCCTTCCTCTAAGTCTATTTTTACCAGCTTTACCGATATTCAACTGCTCGTGCTCTAAATTGCCAACTTGACCAATTGTCGCTCGACAATTTATTTTTACTTTTCTAACTTCACCTGATGGTAATCTTAAAAGTGCTTCGTTTGTTTCTTTTGCCATAAGTTGAGCATAAGAACCAGCAGATCTTGCTAATTGCCCACCTCTTTTAGGATGAAGCTCTACGTTATGAACCAAAGTACCAACTGGAATATCTTTTAAAAGTTTCGAGTTACCTACCTTAATATCTGCAGAATCTGATGAAATAATTGTATCACCTACAACCAATCCATTAGGTGCTAAAATATATGTTTTTTCACCGTCAGCGTAAGAGATTAATGCAATATTACATGTCCTATTTGGATCATATTCAATCGATTTAACAGTTGCTGGAATTTCAGATTTTTGTCTTTTAAAATCTATAATTCTGTATTTTTGCTTAGTTCCACCACCTCTTCGTCGAGAAGTAATTCTTCCATGCACATTTCTACCAGCCGTTTTACTTTTTGGAGCTAGTAGAGATTTTTGTGGCTTTGCTCCCTTAGTAAGTGCGTCGCTGTTTTGAACGACCATATTCCTA
>JABJPQ010000172.1 GCA_018663815.1 Halobacteriovoraceae bacterium
TATGTCTGCTGCTAGGATTTGACCAACATCACCCCTTTGATTTTTATGGGACTTGAAATTTGTATAGTAAAAGTTCAGATCAACGATTTTATCAAATGACTTTAGATGTTTTGCGAATTCATTAAACGAGCCTTTTTTGTTTCTCCAGCTATGTTCTTTTACTCCGTCACGAATATTTTTTGTTTCTTTATTATTAGAGTAGAGAATAGTTTTGAACTTTGGGCTAAGAAATTTTTTGGCTGATTTAAAATCTTTTTCTTGAAGCATTTGAGAGAATTTAAATAAAAGTTCTTTTTCTATCTCTGTGAATTCTTTCTCATCAGCATCAACTGTCGCGGAATCCTTAGATATTGATGAAGAAGCCGTATGAGAGATGGCTTCAAGCTCGGCACGATCAATATCTATCCTTTCTTTTAATGAATGAAAAGTCTTATTGATGTCATTTGCATATAAGACTTGAAGTGATGTTGGGATAAAAAAGAATAATACTACTTTGAATAAATATTTCATGCTTTTTCCTTATGTTGTCTGACTTTAGTATTTGAGCTTTTATATTATATATTGAGTATCATAATAATATGATAGTTCCTGTATAAATGCAATGAACGAATATAACGTGAAGTAAAATCAATCAACTGTAAGTGCATAATATTATACGACTTATTCTTTCGTTTATTTTCGTTAAATATTTCATTTGTGTTCGATCACAGGTATTGATTTAACTTGCTGATTTGTAGAGAGGAATTTTTTCGATTTGCATTTTGCTCATGATATTCAGCGTAGTATTTAAGGAGTTTTTCAATATTGTCAAATAACGATTTTTCACTTGTTTTGATACCTAGCTTTAAGTCATGGTAAATTGATGCATTAATTTCTTGTTCTGCATGGCGTGGAATTGGGTACACTAGAGCTGGCTTCTTTAGGGCCATGATCTCAGCTAAGGATGAAGCCCCTGCATTTATTATAAAAAAATCGTATTGGCAAAAAAGGTTATAGTTAAAAGCAGACCTCATCTGAGGAGTCAATATTGAAATATGGTACTTTTTTAATCGGCTCAGATATTGCTCCATTATAGCATCTGATACTCCTGAGGAAGAAAGAAAGAGTAAGCCTTTGAGAGGTAATGAAGGGGCATTTTGTTTTGAATGTGCGGTAAATTCACTTCTGACAAGTGGGGGGATGAAAATCATTTTTTTAAAAAGTATTTGAGAGTAAGGCTTGTTGTTTGGGTAAGATAAGCATGGGCATAATATTTTATTACATATGATGTAGTTTATTAACAAATCTGCGAGTTCAAAATAAAAATGCGCAATCAATAAGAGTTTAAACTTTTTCTTATTGTAAAATGTTGATAGTACTTCAAAGGCATTATTCACGGCAATTATATTTGCATGAGTATACTTCCTCCAAAAGAGGTAACTATAATCGGAGTCAACAAATATTGTATTAGTATCATGTTTTTGAATATGTTGTTTGATTTTTTTTGCGTTAAGAGATAGCGTTTTGAAATGGTCAGAGAAATTAAGAATTGTCTTTAGAGTAGAAATCTTATTATCACTGAGACTATATTTGATAGGAATTAAGTGGTACGTTTTTGTATTGGGAATTGATCTTTCTTTAAAATATTTTAAACCGTTACCACTCGTAAAAATATCAATACTGTACCCTTGCATCTGGTAATACTCAATTAACTGGGTACATCTTGTTGAATTGCCAAGTCCATAGCCATTAATGATAAAAATTATCCGTTTCATTTTGTTGCAACGATGAGATAGGAGAGTGGAAAAACTCTACTTCTCCTTAGAATTTTAAATTGATTGAATTTGAGGTGCTCATTCATCATTTTTTTATTAATAATATTAAGCTTAATACCTCTCAATCGATAAAAGAGTGAATAAACTGCAGAAAAAATACTCATTCTTGGGTAAAGAATAATACAATATCCCTTTGGTTTTGTAAGTTGGTACCCCTTTTGAAAAATAGGTGCAAGATTATCGTTGAATTCAAGTGATCCTGCAATTAAGACTAAATCAAATTGCTGATCAATATTGAGATCTTAAATTTTGGAATGTACAAGTGTGTAGCTTTTAGGGCTGAGCTCTCGGAGCATCTCTAAAGACTGATCAACACACGTTACATTCAACTTCATTTCTTTGAGATTTTTTGCGTAAAAACCACTCCCACTTCCGAGGTCTATTACAGATTGAAGCTTAAGTTCTTGGATCGTTTTAAGAATAGCCCTAAGCTCGATGTTCCTGATGTGGCGCAAAAAGCCTTGATTTAATTTCTGTGAATAATCTTTTGCCAGAGAATTAAAGAACTGTTCTGTCATGATGAGTGAGATTGGTTAGGAGGCATGAAAACCCTAGTGTTTTATTAGTGTAAAATTCAATGTTTGAGGAAGGAGGAATTTGTAATGAGGAACTTAACTCTGCTCTTTTATAGTAGCGTGGAATATATAATGAATTGAAAAGACCGTATTGAAGGACATAAAGGCGATGCAAGTATCTTTTCAGTGATATCTTTTTTTCAGAAAAACTATGAAGACAAGGCAGCCCAATTGTTTTTTGTCCTAATATTTTAATTTCAGCAGGGGTCAACCAATCGAGCAGTCCGAGAGAGATAACAATATCAGCGTCCTGAAAGTCTTCGAGTTGATTTATGTCGGAACAATAAAAGTTAACTTTGGGGTGTTGTTGAAAGTCTTGTTGTGCTTTTGAAATAGCGGCTTTTGAGAAATCATAACCATTGTAGGCTTTGATATCATACTTGAGTAAGTCTTTTGCAAATCTTCCCGAGCCACACGCAAGCTCATAAACAACTTTGTTCTCTAGATACGGAGCAAGAATGTCTAGACTTTGTTTTTGCCTCTCGATAAGGCTTGATTGGAAATGTTGACGTGATCGTTTTTTGAGATATGATTTTTCTTCCCACTTTAGAATTTTATTATCCCAAAAATGTTTTTTAGAGGAAGGTGACTGTGAGCTGAACATTTTATTTTCTTTCCTTTAAAAAATGATATTCTTCTTTTCTGTTTGGACCTTTTAATTCATTCAGTGGACCAGGGTGGTACGCGATGAGATCATTTGCTTGGGCAAGGTTCAAGTATTGATTCATAATCGCTTTAACATCGTTTTTGATATTGTATGAGTAAAGTCCTTGCATGTAATTATTAGTTGGGATTTTATGTTTTTTTAAGACTTGATAGTATAATGATCCAGCATAGCTAAGTATAATAGCCTTAATGCAGCCCTTGATGCCAATGTATGGTGTTGTTAGGAGTATATTGCTAAGGGAGTTTCGCGTATTTCGTATGAAAATACTTTTTTTAGTTGTTGGAATGGCATGTAATAGATTGGTACATAAAAAAGGTATTTGGTGGATATGGCAATGTCCATCATAAAAATCTGGATAATGGCCAAATAGCTTTTTAAATTGGCTTATTTGTGCTTGAAATTCCTGGTTCACTTTTTTTCTAAATTGTATTGGAGAGATAATTAATTTTAAGGCAACTTGCAAGTAGGATTCTCCTAGGGGGCTTTTTGATGTGAGCAGTGGAGCGTCAAATAAGTAAAAGTGCATTCCTATTTTTAGATCTTGCCCTGCTTGTTTGAGCTGTCTTATGTCTTCTTGTTTGATGCCTGATACCATACAGCTTACGGCGTTAATTTTACACTTTTTTACTAATTTCAAGATAGTGTGATTTATCTGCGGTGTAAGTCCCATATCGTCGGCACAAATGATCATCATGTTCCTCTGCAAAGATGTATTTCCCTATATAAACTTTAGAGACTTAAAGAGTAGTATTTGTAGTTAGCATAACTAAAATGTTATGAATTGTGTAGGGTCTAATATGTTGTTGGTGGTTCTGGGGTACGATGTGTTTTAAGTTACTTATGGGAGGTGCATAGAAAACTTGGCATTATTTTCCTTTCTTGGTTAGGTTGATTAATTTTATTATTGCTGAGTTTAATAGTTTGTTTCAGGATCGTGGTTTAGTGTGTTATAATAACTTGTAAGTTTTTCTTTAAAGATTATTGGGGGGGAGTTGAAAGATTCTTTGTGGTATATTTATTGCTTTTTTATTTGTGCAGGGGTGAGCCTCCCCGCGGCAGGAGTGGTTGGACAGGAAGAAATTCTTGTTAATGGAAATATTGACGCTAGTTCTGTTACTGTAGGAGGCGGAGGCGGTAAGGTTATCATTGATTCTAACCGAGACATTCTTGCTGTTGGAGATGTGGAGTTTCGAACAAGTGCAAAAGCAGATTATATTTGTTTTGGAGACCCAAATGATATTAATAATTGCCAACAAAACTTTGTTCCAACGATAAAAGCTAATAATTGTACTGATAGTCTAACATTAATACTTTCAAAGGACAGCTCTCTTAATGATATGGCGCTAAAGGAACATGAATGTCCTCCTAATGAGTTTATTGCTAAGTTGAACATGTCGGGAGTTCTGGGAGGTCGAAGAGGGGTTACGACTACTTCTGATGGTGACGTAACTGGGCGTGAAGGCTTTATTAAAAGGATCACACTTATAGTGACTTGTTGTCATTTTTAACATTGCTTACAATGAAAAGGAAGCTTATGAGGGAGTTAGGAAGTATATATATGCCGATCATGCTGCTGGCAGCCCTATTATGTGGGTGGGGGCAGACTGCAATTGCTGGAAACTTGACTGGAGGGGCACTTTCCTCATCTAAGCGAGTACTTATTGATTCTAATACAATCAAGTCTACAGATTCAGATACGCAGCTTATAGATGGAACTTATGATGTAACCAATACTAATGCTAATAGGGTTGTCCTTGCTACAGATGGAAGGGTGTCTGGCGAAATACTAGATGAAGCGCAGCGAATTGGTGTTGATCAGGTCTGTATTGGAGCAGATTGCCGGGTTTTTAGAGGCGGGGGAGTTCGAGGGGCTTGTGTTGCTACTGATATGTCTACTGCTACGGTGATTAGTAATGGTGCTCCTGATGTGTATGCTAACACAGCTGAATGCCCCGTGAATCAATTTGCCTATAAAATTCAACTCTGGGGGGCGATGTCAAATCGGTTTCGGCTTAACTGGTCAGATCTTGAAACCCAGGCAGGGTGGGAGCATGTTTTAACATCTGTGAGTGTTAGAATTTACTGCTGTTCTTTTAATTAGGAGTGTTGTTGTGGACTTTTACAAATGGCTTAAACTTAGTTTTCTTTGTATTTCTCTCGTTGCTGATGTTTGCCTTGCACAGAGTGTAACTGCGAGTGGTGGTGCTACTGAGTTGAGTGGTACGTTGAGTATTAGTGCTACTCCTGTTGTTGAAGCTGCCACTGGGACTGTTAAAAATATTCGTTATCTAAATGCCCAAAACAATAAAATTACTGCGCCAAGTTATGTAATCAACGGAGCAATAATTAATAGTTTTCCTCCCGGTGGAACGACCGGTGCTGAAGGTAATTGCGTCGGTACAGATCGCATGCTTACAAGGGTGACTTTATCAATTACTCAAGGGGTTGGCTCAACAAGTATTTGGGGGGAGTGTTGGTCTAGTAGTGACAACAGCGTGGGAGCCCCTATCAATTGTGGAGAAGCAACGACGCATGTCGGGAATGAGCTTATTAAAACATTCACAGTTATACAAAAGTGTAAGCCTACTAATTAACCTCAGTTCGGCCAAAGATATCAAGCTAGCACATGCTCTCGTAGCTTTTCGCTAATTGTTATCGAAGGTTTCTTTTCCTTATGAGTGTAAGA
>JABJPQ010000167.1 GCA_018663815.1 Halobacteriovoraceae bacterium
TCAACTTCAGCGGGGTAAACATTTTCACCTCCTGAAATATACATATCTTTAATTCTGCCTACGATAAAATAAAACCCTTCTTCATCGCAAACACCAAGGTCACCAGTCTTAAAGTAATCCCCATGCAATGAGTTTTTAAATCGACTTTGATCATTAAAATAGCCAGCACATACATGAGGTCCTTTAATGACAAGTTCCCCAATTATTCCATTAGGTACTTCTTGGTTTTCATTAATTAGGAGTACCTGGGAATGTGGCATCGGCTTTCCAATTGAGCCTACTTTTCTGAGAGCGTCATCCTGTTCAAGTAAAAAACAATTTGGACCAACTTCAGTTAATCCAAAGCCCTGTTTGAAGTTTAACCCTTTAGCTTGGTAAGTTTTAATGAGTTCTACGGGGCAGTAAGCGCCACCTGATATAAGAAATCTCAAAGATGTTAACTTCTCTGAGTGAAACCTTTTTGTCATTGCAATTTGTTGAAACATAGTGGGAACACCAAAATACACGCTTATTTTTTCTTGTTGAACAGTGTTAAAGAAATTTTGGCAGTCAAACTTCTCAGCGAGAACAATAGTACCTCCTAGCTTTAGCAAAGGTAATAATAGGACATTGTATCCACCGGTATGAAAAAAAGGTGTTTCGACAATTGTTATATCACAGCTCTTTAATCCCCATCCTGCAATTGTTTGTGTTTGGTTACTCAAAAGCATTTCTCCGTGTAATAACACTCCTTTCGGAGTTCCGGTTGATCCAGAGGTAAAAAGCATGAGTAGAGGATCGTCTAGGTTGGAGTCTATTCTATTATTTTTTTGTTGAATTAAACTTATATCTATATTGCTTAGGTTAACAAAGTTATGGCCCTCTAAATTTAATTCGCATTCATTTAATATAATAATGAGTTTTGGTTTTACTTGTAGGATGATTTCTTCTTTTTCGACATTTCCTAAGCGCCAATTCATCGGTACAAAAATAGCACCAAGTCGGGCACAGGCCATAAAAAGAGTGATATGTTCCAGGCAGTTTGTATTTATAAAAACTATTCGATCACCTTTTTCGACATTTTGTTCAATCAAAAACGAGGCTGTTTTTTTGATCTCTTCTTGTAGTTGAGTGTAGGTCCACCTTTTTGTCGTTTTTTGATCTATAAGGGCAGTCTTATGAGGAAATCTTGCAACTGTTTTATCAAAAAAATTTATCCAGCTCATAAATATTCCTTTATATAGGGAATAACGATTTGCTTAAAAGTTTGAGGATACTCCAGTAGGCTGGCGTGACCCCCTTTAATCGTTAAATACTTGCCCTGTTGGTAGTTTTTAATCATTTCTTGATGAGTCGAAACAGGAGTTAACAAATCCTCTTCTCCTGCTAGCATTAAAGTCGGCGTACATTCGCTTTCTAAGTCAATGTCACTTTCTAATGCCCCATCTATAAGAGCATTAACGACATCAGTTTTTTCGATAGAGGCACGCTTTCGATAGTATTCTATAAGCTCTGGTTTATCCTCAATAAAGCTTTCACCCCATATCCAAGGAGTGGCGACACTGAAACGAAGCATGGGACCACCAATTTTATTCGCTTCTTTCCAGCTTAAAAGTTTTAGCTTCATTAGTTCACTAATATGTGAATAGGTATCAGCCAGTACTTGTGCCAAAACCATCGCAGGGAATTTTTTAGAAAATAGCATGGCAATTCTTCCACCGTTAGAAATACCAATAATAAAACACTTATCAATTTTTAAGTCTCGTAACAGCTCAAATAGGTCATCAACATGCTCTTCTAATAAATAAGGACCTGGTGGTTTTGGACTTTTTCCTTGTCCGCGACAATCATAGCATAGCACTCTAAAGTGATCCTCTAAATCTCCAACAGTGTTACTCCAAGAATCTAAATTGGCAAACAATCCATTAATGAGTACTAGCCAGGGTTTGGTCGACTCGTGAGAGTTATTTATTTGGTAGTGAAGCTTCATTAGAAGGAGAGTCCACCATCTACATTTAGACAAGTTCCTGTGATAAATTTTGCATCATCACTTGCTAGAAAAGCATAGGCTGCAGCTATTTCACTAGCTTCACCAATTCTTTTAAGAGGGCTTTTTTCTTTCATCATATCGATAACTTTTTCAGGCATTGTATCAATGATTGGAGTCGCTATAAAGCCTGGAGCGATTGCATTAACACGTATACCGTATTTTCCTAGCTCTTTGGCCATGGTTTTAGTTATCCCAATGACGCCTGCTTTAGTGGCAACATAATTACTTTGTCCAAAGTTTCCATTATGGGCTACAACACTAGCAGCATTTAAAATTGTCCCACCATTAGCATTCTCTTTTAAGTAACGGCCCGCAAGACGAGAGACTTTAAAGACAGCTGTAAGATTAATGGCAATAACCTGATCCCATTGTTCATCTGTCATTTTAATTGCTTGAGCATCTCGAGTTATCCCTGCATTATTAATAACAACATCGACACCTTTTTTCATTTCAAAATCGAGAGAGTTAAGAGTCGTCGCCTTTGTAATATCACCTTGAATATAAGTCATTCTTGCTGGGAAAATGTGATTAAGTTCAGTCTTTTCAAGATCAGGAATATCAATGAGAATTAACTCA
>JABJPQ010000177.1 GCA_018663815.1 Halobacteriovoraceae bacterium
AAACTGGAGTTTGATGAGAAGCTTTATATCGACATTAAAGAAAAGGCAGTTGCCGGTTTTTGAATCCATAAAATTTCTAGCAGACCCATATCAAAAAGCCCCCATATATTCGATACTTGGGCCCCCCACCTGAATAGTTACAAAAAGAATACATTATTGACATTGACCAAAAATAATACACTTTATCAATACTACTTTTGATTTTTGGAGCATATTAAGATTCCTTGAATGGTATTGAACTTGCAGTAATAAACTCAATCATATTTTAGTATTAAAAAATCTTAATTGTAAGGAGCTTACCCATGTCTTTAAAAACCAAAATTGCTTTATCCGTAATCATGACCCTCTCATTTGCAAACGTCTTGAATGCCAGGTCAGCAAGTGTATATAATGGAGTTGGAGTGGTGAGAACTAATCCTGGTGAATATCGTAATGTGGATGTATCAAGCCTTTTGAATATAAAACTCAAGGAGCTTTCAAGCCGAGAAAAAGAACAAATTCAAATGATGAAGCAAGCGATCGCGGACATTAATTCTAAGCTAACAGTACTTATTAATAAACACATTCAACCGATGAAAAAAGCTATGAGCACTGCTACTGATGCATCCAAGGCATTGAAAAAAACAGATGGTAGTTTTACTAAATTCTATGATATTTATGATGGTTATATTAATGCGAGGACAATGTTTGAAGTTGCATTATCAAATCTTGAGATACTTCCAGACTCACTTAGTTCGTCTAGTAATGTGAATTTTAATGGGAGTGTTGAATCTTATCCAAGCATTATTAATCAGAGTGCATTTAATGGAGTTGTAGCTAATTTTAGAGATGCTCTAACTCAAGTAGAGTCAGAACTTGTGAATAAAGTAGCCCTTATTAACTATGATGATACAGCTCCAGTACCTTTTGGTTTTGATGAATTAGAGCAAGCCAGGGCAAATATCTATTTCAGTACTGGAGAACTAGAGGCACTAAGAGAGAAGTCTGTCTTGATGCTTGCAAGGATGGGCAAGCAACAAAATGCTATTGAGAAAGCATTTAATATGAAGATTCTTAATGAAATGACGTCTTTTGTTAATCGCTGGGGGATAGAAAGAGCTGGTAGATTGACAGAGCATAATGCACCTCAGTTTGAAGAAGATTATAAAGATTTAGAGAAATATTTTTATATTCGTTCATCGATTCGAATTATTTTTAAAGTTCCATTAGGTAGTTATGGAATCAAACATGAACTCAAGTCATTTAATTTAGAAAATATAGGTTCTGATGTTTCAAATGTTATATTTTCTGGAACTAAATCAATTTCAACTTCAGAAGATTTGAAAGATGCCCAAGATAAAGTCGTCAATAAGCTAGCAGTATTAAATTTAAGGCTAGCTTCTCAAGATATGAGAACTAATAAAGAGGCTTTTGAGCTAGGAAGTCAATTAACGCAAATTTTTACAGGTGACGCTAAATTTATGGAAAGACTATTGGGTGGAATTTCTGTAACAAAAGGTGAAATGTCTAAAATTAAAGCGAATGAAGCAATTTTACAACTTATTTTGACAGATATTAAAGAAGAACTTTTAATGCATAAATTTGGTGGTGATATGAAGCTTAAGATTGCTCATAAAGCAAGATATTCAAATGAAAAAGCAGTGAATGCATATGCAGAAACCAAATCATATCTTGGAAAACTCGCAGCAACGGGACGTTCAAGGCGAAAATTAGATACTGATAGTGTTGAAGGTTCAATGCCTTTAGTTGTTAAATCGTTAGATACTATGAGAGCAAAGATTGCAGAATCAAACGTGATTGAAGAAAAAATTATGAGAATGGATGCACTTACTGATAGAGCTGCAGTTACAGAAAAAATAGATTTAAATTATTAGAAATTTGATTGGAGTTTAAAAAATGAAAAAATTACTTATAACTTCACTTTCTCTAATCGTTTCTCAAACTGTTTTTGGAATTGATAATTTTTGTTCGAGACATTCAAGCTATGAAAATATTGCTCAAAGCAAATGCATAGGAAGTAATCTTCCAAGAGGTAGACTGCGCAATATGAAAAGAAGTAGTCATGCTATTGTTTGTAGCGGAAATGTAGATAGCTTTGTCAGAAAGCCTCAAAAATTTGACTTAAATGAGTGGGAAGCACGTTTATCGGTAAGTTCAGATATAGCACAAGATTATGCTCGCAAAGAACTAAAGCCTATTGCTTGGAGTGGAACAACGACATACCGTACTTTTGAAACTTGGGCCTGGGAAACTTGTGATCTTGTGACGAATGGATTTATTTGTGGGTATGACACCCGGTACCAAGAGGTTGATATTACCTATACTGATTCTAATGGTAACTTAAGGTCAAAATCAGAAAAACAAGCAGTTCAAGTACCTAAATCTTGTTATTCCGATGTACAGCATACTGAATATATTCCTTGTACAACTGAATTTGTGGATTATAAAGCAGAGTTCGATATTCCATCGAAGTCTGAGTGGAACCCGCAAACAGCAGGGTACTATGATCAAATACCTTTGAAGTATGATTTGTTACCAGGTGAAGTAGAAGCTATTCAAACTTACAGCTCCAAAGGTAATTATAAAAGCCGTGTAACTCCTGCGGTTGAAATTCCGAGTGCATGGAATGAGTACCGCATTGATATTGATCGGACTCAATTAGCTTGTGATCAAATTGCCAAAAAAGGACTTCCGCGACAAGAGTTTAATTACAAAATATTCACGATTAAAAGAAACGTTGGTCATAAGTCACCAAATGCATTTAGACTTCCTGTTGATTTTGACGGAAATCCACTCGAGTCAGTTATTTGGGACTCTGGTATCGACAATAAGGGTGTAGAGCATGAAAAAGCTTTTCCAATGGGTGTACAGTTAATAGATACTTCTGCAGCAATGGTAAACTTAATGGCCGAACAATCAAGGCAAAATAAGCCAATTGAAAGTGCAAAGCTAAAAAGTGGGAAATTATCTAATCAAGATGGATATGAGATTTCAGAGCTTGAAAAAGAACATTCTTTTTTTAAAAATACAAAAGTTAAGGTAGAAATAATAGACAAAAATAACTTTTGGTTTAATAACTTATTTGGTGCTGTTAGAACTGAAGACATTAATTCTGTTAAAGCATCTTTAAACGGGATCTCAGAAGATCAGGACATTCAACGCTCTGACTTGTGGCATATTAAACTAAAAGGTAAACAACCAGGTGTAAATGACATCTATGAAGGTTGGAATTTAAAACCAAATAAAAAAGATTATATTATTTCAATTTCAATGTATCAAAAAAATATACCTTTTTATAATCAATCCTGTGAAGATAGTACTCGAGATGAAAAGTGGTATCATTGTGGTTGGGTTAAAAAAATTGGTTTTGGAAAAAAAGAAAAGCATTATTATTCAGAATCTTTAGATATTCCAATTTCTACAAGCGGTTTTGATAAGCGCTCGCTTGGAAAGAAAATAATTAACTTTTTTGGTTGGAGGTAAAAATGAAATATATATTATTCGCAGTTCTGGCCACATCTGTTATTAGCTCTGGATATGCAAAAAATTTAATTGATTATCGTCAAGAGCTTTACCCTATTTTAAAAACAGAAATTGAAGAAGAGCTTGAAAAGGAAATTGATACGATTAAAGGATCCTTACTTATTTCAGATGATATTGGTGTGCTAATAAATTCAGACGTCATGTCCTATGATCAAACTGTTGGGTTTAAACGTAAGCCACAAAGGTCAGCATTTTTTAAATATAAAATGCAAAAAGCTATTGCAAATGTGTTGCAAGATAAACGATATGGTGTGCCCTTGCCATTTAACTCTCAATGGTCAATTGAACGTTTTAAGCATGAGAAAATGAAAGATATTTCAAAAAAAGTAATGAGTATATTAAACCAAGGCGAAATAGCTGGTATAAATGAAAATGCTCAATCAAGAATAGGTCAGTTTTTAGTGGCGATTAGAGAAAAACTTGTAAAACGTAAAAAAGTTAAGAGTTATAAAAAGATTAATAAGCCGGATAAAGTTCTGGCCATGAAGAATTCAGTTATAGATTATATTCGAAACTATGGACCTACCCATAGTGATGGAAAGTCGATTGAGGAGTTAATAGGTACTATTTCAGAAGTTAATATTACAGAAGGAGTATTGCATAAAGTTGAGTTTAAGGACGGGATGACGAAAGTGCCAGGACAATTATCCTTAATGCTAACTCTGAGAAGCGATGAGGATGAACAATACTTAAAAATTCAAGAACTATTCATTCAGTACCTGGAAGAGCAAAAAAGAGTATTCTCCGATAGATTATCTTTTATGAATGAAATTAATTTTTTTGGATTTGTAATGAATTTTGCTAAAACTTATATTTTACAAACTTTTGATAAAATGACGGGAGAGGACTCACAAGCTAATAGAGATAAGTTTCAAAAAAATATTCACTTTGTTGAAAGGGGTATTAATGCTAAAAAAGCGCATTACTTTATGGAGGGAGTAGAGGTTAAGGGACATAAAGCCCAAAATCAATACTTAAGTGGAAGGATTGTTTTAATCAATAGAGTATTACCACTATTAAAGAAAATACTTATCGAGTCAAAAGAAATCAGCAAGCAATTAAAGAAATTATCACAAAAACAAGTTGATTTTCTTTTAAACCTATTTTTAAGCTCGAGAAGAATGGATGTTATGACCCAAAGAGAAATGGTCGAAATTGACCCTGTTGCATTGGATTCTATTAATTTGTCTCAATTATTAGAAGCACAAAAGGAAGAGGTTAATTCTTTAGAAGGTAAAATAGAAATTTCAAATGATTTTTATTACTATCAGTTGATGGGTAAACAATTTGTAAGGTTACAAGAAGCTTTAGAAAGTGAAAGAAATTCGAAAACTGAAATTGAGCTTAGACTCAATAATTTAAACAATTAAATAAAAAGTGGATGGAAAAATAAAAGCCCACGTATGGGCTCTTACTATTTAAAAATGAAATACAGTTCTAGTAACACTCATATGTAAGCGGATACTTCACTCTAGTACAACTAAGTGAATTATCAACTTTATACGTCGAATGGTCTTTTTCAAGATTTCCAGTTCCAACATCATAAGCGTGCTTCACGGCCATAAATAGGATTTGAAAATTCTTATCAGTTACAGGAATAACAATTACTCTTTCAGTATTGCTCACATCTAATAAAGTCATAACGCATTTAGCATCTTTAGTACAAGTTAGATCAATTGTTTCAATTGTACAGTAGCTAGTTGATGCAGCACAGTTTCCTGGTCCACCAAGTCTTTCAGTTTTAATTTCTGCCAGAATGTTAAAAAGGTCTGCGTGGATTCCAGTGTTTGCTTGAGCTGATAGTACGCTAAATTGAGTAAGAAATAATGCAATTAGTAATGTTTTCATAATGTCTCCAATGATTGTTGTTATGCTTACACACCTGATAAATTCTACAGAGGAATAAAGCTGTTCTAATATTTGTGCTCATTTAGTGCTAAAAAGTTGCAAATGAATAGGGGGCATATGTCCTGTTTTAACTTTAATAAGTACTTTAAGAGGTTTGTGGCATGCTAAATATAAAATATGAACGTTGGTTTGCATTCATTGTGCTTGGTGTTGTTGCAGTAATGACAGCTTTTGATGTTTATGAAGATTTTATGAAAGGTACATCAAGGTCACACTTAATACTTGAAATTAGTGTTGTGATTATTGCAACCATTGGAAGTATTTTGTATATGTCTGTAATGATTAAAGAGCGAAAGCATTTAAATTATGAATTAAATAAAACTCGTGATGATTTAAACTATTGGAAGGATAAATCGGAAGTTTTTATAAAAGGCCTCTCTGTTGAAATTGATAATCAATTGGAGTTATGGCGCTTTTCAAAAAGTGAGAAAGAGATAGCAATACTGTTAGTTAAGGGCCTTAGTACTAAAGAGATTTCTGCGATTCGCAAAACTAAAGAAAAGACTGTTCGAACCCAAACAACATCAATTTATCGCAAAGCAAGTGTAAGTGGGCGCCATGAGCTTTCAGCATTTTTCTTAGAAGACTTATTTGTTCCTAGCACTTAAATAAACTAAAAAATCCACTTTTATCCCATTTTGATTAAATTTTAATCGTTTATGTGGCTTAAGTTTTTTTGCAAATGCACTGGGGATGATAATTCCAAAAGCATGGGGGCAAATGCCATTTTGTATATGCTTGACCACGCTATCAAAATATACTTGTAAGTCTCCCTCAATCTTAATTCTTTTACCGTAGGGAGGGTTTAAGATGACAATAGAGTTGTGATTTTGCTGAGACTTAAATAAATCCCCCTCGGTAATTTTTATGGTTGAATTCTCTTGTTTTTGTATAACTTGGTTATTTATATCAATACCTTGCAGCTGGCTAAAGGACCAAGGGTTGTCTTGGTCGATAAGTGTCGCAAGGCTTAAGTTAGCCCAATTTTCAAAAGCAAAACTCCTTTTATTTAATTCAAAAAAGTTTTTTGCTTCATATAAAAAAGTAGCAGAGCCACACATGGGATCTAGTAGTGTAAATTTGTTATAGGATTTAAGGCCTAATAAATAGAGTAGCAGTGCGCTAGCGTATGTTTCTCGAATTGAAGCTAGTCCTCGGTAATTGTTAAGCTCTCTTATGTGCAGAAGTTCTCCTGAAGTATCAAGGCTGATGGAGAGATTATCTTCAAATAAGCGAATATAAATTTTTTGGGGTTTAGCACCACAGAGTATTTTTTTTTGCGGGATTTTATTGGCCATAAAATAGGCTTTTAAAGCATCTAAGACCGTATTTTCAATCTTTGTGGTATGGATGAGCCTTGATTTTTTTGCCGTAACCTCAATTTCCATATTTTCTTGTCTAAGGTATTCTTTCCAGTTAATTTTTTTAATAATATTAAAGAGTTTAGGGAGATCGCGGCACTTTTGTTTTTTAACCCTAAGCATAATCCGTCCAGGGATTTTAAGTATTTTATTGAGCAATAGTCCACACTCAAGGGAGCATTCAAGCTCAACTCCCCCCTTATCAGCTTTTAAAATATTGTAACTATCCTTAGGAAAGTGCAGTGGCCATTTGTATTTTAGCTCTTGTTGAACTAAGTCCTCAAAATGTAGTGGGCAAACTAAGTAAAAACTTCTCATAAGTAGCTAATAATTTATTCAATACATCTTGTCATTAGAGCGTGGATTTTTTATAAGATGTAATGATTAATCTTATGGCCCATAAAGCTAATTGCATGCATAACTCGCAAGTACAAGTTCAGTATGAGTTTCGAAACGACTCGCTCTTCGTTCACTTTGAGGTGCAGACAGAGAAATTACATCTTAACCCTGATTTCACAACTGTAGGGTTTAACAATAACGGCTTGTGGGATTATGATGTGGTTGAAGTTTTTATCCAAAAAAAAGATGACTCGAACCATTATTTAGAAATTCAATGTTCACCATTATCTCAAAAATTTGCTTTATTAGTTAAAAAGCCTCGAGAAGTAACTCAAAGTATTCAAAGTCTTTGTTCAAAGGTTTCTGCTTCCAAGAATGCCCTTGGTTTTAGTGCTGATTTTGAAATTTTATTTAATGATATTCCTGGGCATGGAAATGAATTAAGAGGGAACTTTTTTTCGTGTCTAGGCCCAGCTGATGCACGTGAATATTTTGCTTTAAATATTAACCAAGACGATCAAGCAGATTTTCATCGACCAGATCTTTTTCAAACCTTAGGGCAGATATGAAAGGCAAGCTTATTCTTATTCCTACTCCAATTGATGATGAATCACCTCTTTGTACTATTGCGAAACAAAGACTTGAGCAGGCCGTGCTAAATGATGATCTTATCATGGTAGAAGAGGCTAAAGCGGGGAGAAGAAGGTGGCTTCACTTTGGATTACCTCGAGAAACAATAGCGGATTTTATTTTATATAATGAGCATACTAGAGGAGAAATAAGCTCTGACATTATTAAAAAAATATCTAACGGAAAAAATGCCTACCTAATGAGTGATTGTGGTTTACCTGCCTTTTGTGATCCAGGACAAGAACTTGTCGAGCTATGCCACCAGCATAAAATTCGTGTCACTGCGACTCCTTTCGCTAACTCAATTGCTTTGGCCATCGCTGTTAGTGGCTTTCCACATAATAAGTTTATTTTTGAAGGCTTTATCTCGGCTAAAAAAGAAATAAGACATAAAGAACTCAAGAGAATTTTAAATCAAAAAGAGGTGAGCATCATTATGGACACTCCTTATCGTTTAGAAAAACTATTGCGTGAAATTACCGAGCTTAATCCCTCCAGAGAGTTTTGCTTAGC
>JABJPQ010000225.1 GCA_018663815.1 Halobacteriovoraceae bacterium
ATACGAAACATTAAAAGAATACCAGGGTATTGCTTTTTTATGGCGTGATACTGCTCCATCATTGGAGTGAGTTTTACCCCTGCTTTAACAATCTCGTCGAGTCCTAGCGATAGTGGATTTTCGGCCATTTATTTTCCTTCTATGGATAAGTTTTGTTATAATTTTAGAAGAGTTAATATCATAACCTGAGAAATATAGTCAAAAATGATATGATTTTTATTCTTTTAAAAATTTTAAGTGTCTGAAATTATTGATTATTTCCAGTGAAGGATAGAATGTATAATAAAAAGAATTTAGGAGTTATTTTAATATTTTCAAGTATTGTTCTGCTTGTTCTTTTTATGGCGCTTACAACCCAAAGGGACCGTTTTGGGGTAACAATGGATGGTGCTGTGAAGCATGATGTGGAGTCTCTTTTTGTTGGGGTTCATTATTTTCGTCTACTAGATCTTGTTCCAAACTTTGAGCTTAAATCTAAAAGCCTAGTCATTACTAATAATAATCTTTTTAATTTTATAGACCCACGGGGTGTGTTTTTAAGTAAAGATAGCCAAACTAGGTATCAAGCCAATAAGGGCTTTTTAAATCAATCGACTAGTAATCTAGAACTTTTTGGCGATGTACGTCTTGCGGATGAGTATTCAGATTATGTGAGTGATACTTTAAAATACGATGGAAAAAATGAAATTATTTATGCTAACGGTAATGTCTCATCTCAGGTTATCGATAAAAAAACCTTGGATATCATTAAGCTTAGCTCCCATAAACTAACTTCTTATATGGCCGAAAAGAGAGTTGAACTCATGGGTTCAGTTAAGGGGCGTTTAATTCGTAAAAGAAGATATGAAACTGGTTTCAAATTTCGTGCCGAAGAGGCTGAATTTAACTCACCGAAATCACGTTTGGAGCTGGCTAAGTCTGTGAAAATATATCGAAATAATTATTATTTAAAGGCAGAAAAAGCAGAAATTTTTTTAGAAAACTACAATAAAAAGCTCAAGTACTACGTACTTTATGACGATGTTAAACTAGAGGAAAAGCTTCAGCTAACAAATGGCAAGCTTCAAACGAGAAGGGCGTACTCAGAAAAACTTGAGGGACACCAAAGAAGTGGGAAGATTGTGTTAACTGGCGCTCCTCGAGTAGAGCAAGGTCGTGATGTTATAAAAGGCTACCAAATTACTTTGCATGAAAATGTAGAGATGGTGGAAGTTGATGACTCACAATCGAGTTTTAATTTAAAAAGGAATAGGAATGACTGACACTAGCTTTGAGGCAACAGAACTACAAAAAATCTATAATGATAGAGCGGTAGTTAAAGATGTTAGCATTAGTGTTAATCGTGGCGAAATTGTTGGTTTACTCGGCCCTAATGGCGCGGGAAAAACAACATGCTTTTATATGATGGTTGGACTTGTTAAGGCCGATAACGGAAATATTCAACTTGATGGAGAGGATGTAACAAGACTTCCTTTACATGAAAGGGCTCACAGGGGGATTGGATATTTGCCACAGGAAGCTTCGGTGTTTCGTGAGCTATCGGTGGAGGAAAATATTTTTTCTGTTTTAGAAATTAGAAAGATTTTTAAAAATGAAAAAAAGAATTTATTAGAAAGGCTGATTAAAGATTTTGGATTAAATCATATTAGAAAGTCTAAAGGGCGGGAGCTTTCGGGTGGAGAAAGACGACGGGTTGAAATTGCAAGGTGTTTGGCGCTTGATCCAAAATTTGTTCTTTTAGATGAACCGTTTGCAGGTGTTGATCCATTAGCGGTAAGTGATATTCAAAAAATTGTGAAGGATTTAAAGAAGAGAAATATAGGTGTGCTCATTACGGATCATAATGTTAGAGAAACTCTTGGCATCGTTGATCGAGCATTTATTATGAGCGCAGGGGAATTACTTGTAAGTGGAACTCCAGATGAGATTGTAAAGTCTGAAGTTGCGCGAAAATTTTACTTAGGTGAAGAGTTTAAACTCTAAAAACCATAACCAAAGCGATCTTTTGATGAGATCAAAAAAATTAAACATGGATTGTTAACTTATTGGAGCGAGATATGGCACAAAAGATGTCGTTGAATCTGAAACAATCACAAAGCTTAATGATGACGCCACAGTTACAACAGGCGATTAAGCTACTCACTCTTACTCATATGGAGATGACAAGTGTTATCGCCAAAGAGATGATTGAAAACCCAATGCTAGAAGAGACGGGTAATGAATCAACAGCTCAAGAGGTAGAAGCCAGAAGTAAAGAGACCAAAGAAAAAAAGGCCGATGATTTTTCTGGACCTGAATTGATTGAAAAATCTAATGATAATTTTGATTGGGATAAGTATATTGAAAATTATAATTCAAACTCATCTACTCCCTACACTAAGGAAGTACGTTCAAAAGACGATGCTCCTAATTATGAAAACATGGTTTCAAAAGGTGAAAATCTTGCAGAACATCTTGCATGGCAATTAAGAATGGAGCACTTAACAGATGAAGAATGGACGTTTGCGAAATCAGTCATTCACAATATAAATGAAGACGGTTACTTAGATGAAAACCTAGAAGAGTTAATGGCTAAATCAACACTAGATAATGAAGATGCGCTTGAGCTATTAAAAATGATTCAACATCTTGATCCTGTCGGGTGTGGAGCGAGGGATTTACAAGAGTGTCTTCTTGTTCAAGCACAAGCGTTAGAACTATCAGTTCCACTTGTTGAAATTTTAATTAAAGATCATTTAGATGATTTAATTAAAAGAGATTTTAAAAAGATTGAAAAAGCGATTGGTGTCGATGTTGATGTTATTAAAGATGCTGAGTGTGTACTTCATTCGTTTAACCCAAAACCAGGGCGATTAATCAGTCCTGAGGATACTCAGTATGTTGTGCCTGATATTTATATTAGAGAAGTTGGTGGAGAATTACAGGTTCACCTAAATAGTGAAGGTGTACCGAGTTTAAAAGTATCTAATCTTTACAAAGGTCTTATCAATAAGAGTAAAGAAAAAGATGAAACAAGTGATTATGTGCAAGACAAATTAAGATCAGCTCTGTGGCTAATTAAGTCTATTGAGAATAGACAAAAGACAATAGAAAAAGTTGCTCATGCCATTATTCGGTATCAGCCAGAGTTCTTTAAAAAAGGAACTATTGCTTTAAAGCCAATGATTCTCAAAGATATTGCTAATGAAATTGGGGTTCACGAATCAACTGTTTCAAGAGTAACGACCAATAAATTTGTACATACTCCAATTGGAACGTATGAATTAAAATTCTTTTTTAATGCTGGTATTGGTGGAAAAAATGGTGGGATTGATATCGCAAGTGAGAGCTTGAAACTTAAAATAAAAGAACTTATTGATCATGAGGATCGTAAAAAACCTCTGTCCGATCAAAAGATCGCGGATATTTTGAGTAAGTCGGATATTAAGGTCGCTAGAAGAACAGTAGCAAAATACCGCGAAGGGATGAGAATTTCACCTTCATCTAAGCGAAAAAACGCTAGTTAATAAGTGAAAATTATTTAGAACTTGAGTGATTAATTTAAAAGGTAAATAAATATAAGGAAATAATAAAGGAGGAATTTCAAAAATCCGATAAGATAGTTATAGCGTTTAATAAACGAAACTTTTAAAGAAAAAGAGGCATTTTTATGAAAATTATTAGTTCTTTTAAACACCTTGAACACACACCAGCTCTAGATGCAAAGATTGAGCTTAAATCACAAAAATTAAAAAAGTTTTTTGATGGAAACTTCGATGTTCATTGGACATGTTATGTAAGAGATGACGGTGCTCATTGTGCTGACATTAAATTATTAGGTCCAAGCTTTGAGTATCATGCCGGTGCGCATTCAGATACACTTTATAAAAGTCTAGATATTGCAGTTAATAAAATTGAAAAACAAGTTTCAAAAAAGAAAGATAAATGGAAAAGCAGAATTTCTCATAAGCATAAACCTTCAGCGAAAGAGCAATTTATTGCAGAAGTAGAAAAGGATGAAGCGTATTGGCAAGATAAAAAAGAAGGGAAGTTGGTTTCGTAAGTTTTGTTGAGCCCTGCATTTTCTTGTAGGGCTTTTTTCTTGTTTTGTTCCAATGTCTAAACTTAAATTTTTTTTAGATCAGGCGCTATTTTTAGATAAAATGAATCGTCAATTCTTGTTCTTAAAATAATATCGACTTTATAGGTTAAATCACTTTCTTCAAAAGCCTCATCGAGCCGTGAAACTATATCTGGTGTAATTGTTTTATCATCAATTAAAATATCGAGATCAGAGTCAGGTCTATTTGAATCGTTGGAGCGTGAGCCAAAAATAAACGTAGGGTTTTCCCTTAAATCATAGTGTTTTAATAGGATGGATTTAACAGTCCTTAAGTTTATCATTTAATTTCTCGAGTAGAGCTCTGGCGTCAAGACCAAAAGCCTTAATATCGTCGTATACTTGTTCAGCAGTTTTCTGATTATACGTATGACTGGTTCTATTTCGAGCATCAATATATTTAAACCAAGTATCTATATTCCCAATTAAATTTTCTTGATGAGCGTCTCTAAATAAAGGTTTAGGGCTTGAGCTAACATCTTGGCGACCAAGTTCCAAAAGTAATTTCCGAATAGATTTCCAACACAACTCAAAGGTATATTCAAAACGTTGAATAACACCATCCCTTTCTAGCTCAGATTTGGGGGGAGATAGCATCGCTTGTTCAAAAGTATTTAATGCATCATTTAATGCTTGGAAATGGATTTTACTCATATATCTACTCTAGCGAAATCTTTATTAAATGAATAGAATTTAAATATTTGGAATTATACAAAAAGCCCCATACAAAATATGGGGCTTTCTCCAAAGATTGAATCAAAAAATTAGGTAAAACTTAAGGAGAACACTTAATACATATTGCTGTGTGTGGAAGTGCTTTTAAGCGAGATTCGGAAATCTCTTCCCCACAACTCATACATACTCCATATTCATTTTCATCAATCCTCTTAATCGCTAATTCAATATTTGAGAGTCTATCTGATTCAATATCTTCAAGGTGATCAATGACCTCGTCATTGACAATTTCTTGTGCTTGCTCACTTGAGTCAGCAGAAATTGAACCACCTTGTCGAGTTTTGTCTTTACCCAAGGCTTGGACTCTTTTACTCAGGCTTTCTCTTTGCTCTTCAAGTAAACTTTTGTACTCTTGCATTTTTTCATCTGTCATCATGTTCTTCTCCTTACTTAATACCTGAGTTAATAATAATTCATAATTTCTGTGCGTATATGAGCTAGGGAAATGAATAACTTGATTTATATCAGAAAATCTTTGAATAGAGATCAGTCACGGATTACAATGTTGGAGTAAAATAAATTGAAGGTAACAAAGGAGTCGGTATGAAAAAAGTAATGGTATGTGTAGACTTAAGTGATGAATCAATTGAGTTTTTTAAAAAAAGTTTAAAGGCCGTTGATTGGTCTGGCATTGATGAAGTTCATTTTGTTCATGGTTTTCAAAAACATATTTATGCGGATAATTTTTATTTCACAACTTTCCCACTAGAAACTGAGTTTGCAGATATTGAAAAGTCAGTGGTTGATGTTATGAAAACTTTTGAGGCTGAGATTTATGGAGATAAAAAGAAACCTAACATTGTTAACAAATGTATTATTTCTAACACACCCAAAAAAGCGATGAGTGAATATGCCAAAGAAAGTAATGTTGATGAGATGATTATTGCAACTCGAGGACATACTGGAATTGAAGGTTTGTTTGCAAGTTCGTTTGCAGAGTATATGCTCAGACATGCAGCTTGTAATTTAAGGATATTGAGATAAAATATCTCATAAGGAGAATACATGGAAGTTAGAAGATATTTTATGAGTGTTGTTTTACTTTTGTTTGTTGTTGCTCTTGGGTGCACGCAAGTGAATACGCAATCAAAGGATCATTACGATAGCAAAAGAACTTTTAGACATGGGATTGTTCCTGTTCCAGTACCCGCTAGTAAGGATGCGGCAGGGGATAAAAAATTTCCCAAGGTAGATAATAAGTCAGTGGCATTGGGTAAAGTTTTGTACAAACAGAACTGTTATAGCTGTCATGGAATTAACGGACAAGGAGATGGCCCAAGAAGTGTTGATCAGGAAACAATTCCTGTTAACTTGATTGATATGGCCAGAAAGGTTCCTAACTTTAATTTTTATATGATGGTTTCTCAGTGGCAAAATGAAATGCCAGGTTGGCAAAATGTTCTCTCCCCTAAAGAGATTACAGATATTAAAAACTATATTATTCATTTGGCGCAAACTACTAGTGCACAATGAGTTTTATTGTCTCGTTCAATGGACAATTTAGTCCTTATAAATTACCCGATCTTAGTAAGTACGATCGGGTAAAACACGTTTTTAAAGCTCAAGACTCTCATGCCATTGATAATAACCATGCTGATGCTGTCTCGTTAGAAAAATCCTTTGCTCAATCATCCAAGGGCAGGGGGCATGCGAAAAAACATGGTATTGATTCCTATCAGCAGGGTGATAAGGAATTTTATGTAAAGTCGATTCCTCACTTTGCAAGAGACTTGATGACGGCGAATCCTAAAGTCTTACGATCTCATCACTCCTATGAAGATGCAGTCCTAATTATGGGTAAGCATCACTTTCGTCATTTACCAGTGTTGGATGAAGAGGGGACGTTGGTTGGTATTGTTTCTGAACGTGATTTAATTAATATCCAAGGAAATCCTAAGATAACGGCACTGATGACAAATGAAGTTTTAACCTGCTTTGAAGTGACGAGAATTCAAGATATTTCAAAAATTATGGTACATGAAAAATTGAGCGCCTTGCCGGTCATTAATGATAAGTATCAAATGATAGGTATCGTCACTCAGTCTGATATTTTAAATTTTGTTACGACAATTATGTCGGTGAATTTTCTGTTCTAATTATCTTTTGTGAGGAAATGAGCAATTCTTGTCACTACATTTTGGACCAGCTTTGCATTCTTTCTTTTTGATGTCACAGTTTTTCTTATCTTTGCAGTTTTTCTTTTTAACATCACAATTTTTCTTATCTTTGCATTTTTTCTTTTTAATGTCACAGTTCTTGGATGTTTTACAGTCTTTCTTTCCGTCACATTTTCTATGATGAGCACAAGAAACAGTTAATCCAACTAATAGGGTACTCACAGCAATAAATTTTAGTATTCTCATTGATACATCTCCTTAATATGTAAATTAATAATTGATTAAGTTTATCTTATATCGAAATTTTGTAAAGTCATGTTTGTGTAAAGTCGTTATTTTAAATAGTCACGTAAGTGTTCAATATTAGGTGCGTTTGGTGTGAGCGTTTTGATGTTAACCCCAAAAAGGTCATGAGTATAATGGAGTTATGGAACAAATAAAGACACGTTACTTAAGTAAGTATATTTCAGCAGACCTTAAGAAGAAGATGGTTTTGCTGGGGGGCCCCAGGCAGGTTGGGAAAACAACCCTTGCA
>JABJPQ010000667.1 GCA_018663815.1 Halobacteriovoraceae bacterium
AAATTGAAAAAAAACTAGAAGAAATTATGAAGGTCAAGAGTGAAGAAGGCTTGAACTTAATTAGAGAGAATTCGAGAGAGATTAGTAAAGAGCTTGGTTTAGAAAAAGCATTTAAGAAATTAGATCAAATAATAGGAGCACTTCTATCAACGAAAGAGAGTTCCATACTTAGATCAAGCGAAGGGAAAAAGCGAGCAGAGGGGAGACCCTTTGATGTAAATTGTATAAGCAAGCTTGAAATATTGTTTGGAGAACTTAGAACAAGCGTCTTTGAACATAGAATTGAAAAATCGAATACAAACGAGCATTTTGTTAATAAGGCTTTTTTTGAAAGCTATTTTTCAAATTATATTGAAGGGACAACTTTTGAAATTGAAGAGGCGGAGGAGATTATTTTTGATAAAAAAATAATAGAGTCTAGACCAAAAGACAGTCACGACATTTTGGGTGTATTCAATATAGTAAGTGATAGAGAAGAAATGAAAAGAACTCCAAATAGCTTTCAAGAATTGATTGAGATTATCCAGAGAAGACACTTCATCATGATGAAAGAGAGGCCCGAAGTGGAGCCTGGTAAATTCAAAGAAAAAAAGAATAAAGCTGGAAACACCACCTTTGTAGATCCTGATTATGTAATTGGAACACTGGAAAAAGGATTTGAAATTTATTCATCTCTTAAGGAAGTTCAGGCAAAAGCAATATTTATTTCATATTTAATTAGTGAGGTTCATCCTTTTAACGATGGTAATGGGAGGCTTTGTCGAATTATGTTTAACAGTGAACTTGCTAAGGCAGGACTATCTACATTAATAATACCTACTGTTTATAGAGAAGACTATTTACTTTCATTACGAGCATTGAGTCGAAGGGAAAGAGCTAAACCCTTAATTAAGATGTTCACTAGAGCCTTGAGATTTTCGAATTTAGATTTCTCAAATTATTCAAAATCCTTAAAATATATTAGTGATTATAATTGGTTCTTAGAGCCAAGTGAGGGAAGAATTATTGAAATACTATGAAACTCCCAGAAACAAAAAAGCCCAAGTGGGTTAGACCTGGGCTTTCTCTATCTAAACTCCCGAAAGAGGTTAAAGTTAAAATGGGGTGGGGTTCGGAAACCTAATAGTTTAAGTTAGTTAGCACGAACTCCATATAATAATCAGATTCTAGTTGGTTTGATTTTTAGAGACATTATTGCTGTCTTACGACTCTCATCTTCATAAGTTTCCATTGTAGCCTCTTTTCCAATGATAGTAATAATTTTTGGAGAGGAGATTGTTTTTCGATTTTTACCAGTAACTTCTACAACCTTTAAATCTATAAGAAGTTGATCATCAAATTTTTCACCATTAGATAAGACCTCTGGTACTTTGTCTGTGACTTTGATTTCTACAATTTTATTTGAGTTTGGAATTTTAAGAGTTGTGACTTCATCTAAGTATACTTCAAGTTTTTTCTTTAACTCTATTTTCTTACCGTTCTCGTTATTTTTGAAATCAATATCAAGAGATATTCCGGCAAATGTTGAAAAAGAGAATAATGCAACGAGTGCAAGAGTGATTAGTTTCATATTACGTCCTTGTAAGCTAATTATTAATAAATTAGAGCAAATTTATTGCGATGAGAAAAGTTAAAAGTTCGGATTGAAGGAAAATGAAGTCCGTCGGCTTCAACGTAAGCTAATGTTTTTGTTTTCAGATATTTAGGCAAAAAAAAAGCCTTTATCAAAAAGGTTAAGAAGAAAAATGGGGTGGCTGACGCTAGCCCCATAAGCCTTTGTTTTCTTAAGTTTTTATAATGCCTTGGCAGCCAAAAGTCACCAACTAGATTTTTGAAAGAAATTCTTCCATATCTTTTCGGGATTTTAAGTTGTGAAAAGTAATATGGTGGTGCAGCGGGTTACTGATTTTATCTTTATATTTCTTTTTATTGGCATCATAAGTTTTAAAAAGCCAAAGTAGGATTGAGTCCTTTGAAAACATCCGTCCAAAAGATTCTCTGTTTCCTGTGTTTGGCCAAAGTTCTTCATTTGATAAAGCTCGCTTAAAAGAACGTGTAAAACATTGGTAGAAAGTTAGCCAAAAAGGTAGGTCTATCCAAATAACGGTATCTGCATCTGTCCAAGTTATGGCCTGAGTTCGTGTATAGTTACCATCTACAATCCAGCTCTCTTTATCAATTTCATTACGAATAGCCTGAAAAAACTCTTCTTCAGATGGCCATTGCCAGTTTGGTTTCCAAAAAAGTTTGTCTAACTGAATATAAGGGGAACTCAACTTTACTGCTAGTTTATTAGCAAAAGTAGACTTACCACTTCCAGTTGTTCCAATTACTACAACCTTTTTCATTTCACTAACTCATTAATCCAAGGATGGTTGTTATTGTAAACATATTTTAGTTTTTCAAGTAGCCAAATTTTTTGTTCTTGGTTTAATAAAGGGAGTGATTTTTGAAAATCTAGTAAATCTTTATCACGTAAGGACTTTGAGTTGTACAAAAGTTGAAAATGAGGACAAAGAAAAGGAAGATTATCCTCAGTCTTCATTGAAATTTCATCTCTTGGTAAGGAAATACTGTTATCTCTTCTAAACAAGCATGAGTCATCAATCGAATCCATTAGCATGAACTGTAATGCCCAGTTGGAGCTAGAGTCTTTTCTTAACCAAATATCGTGACTTATCTGAGGGAGAGTTTCATCCTTGTTCCACAATCTTAATTGGCCAGGAGGATCACTTGCGAATATCTCCCAGTCAGAAAAAGCATTTTGGAACTTCAGTTGATCTTCTCTTAAAATGAGTAAGTCAAGACCGCTATGAGTTCTATAATTTTCACCAACAAAAAACTCAATGGCCCACCCTCCAGCTATCCACCAAGGGGCTTTAACTTCTTTTAGAATTGAGTAGACCTCAGATGGCTGCATTGGCGTCCAAGGTCTAGACTCTTCTTCTTTTGATAGATACTCCATAAAGATAGAGTATATTTAAAAACTCTTGATCTCAAGAACATTTTGCTGTTCTCGACTTGGTAGGGAGTAGCTAACTTGGTCTGTAACACCTTTCACGTTTACACCTGCTAATCGAAGATATTCATCAGTTGTACTTGTCCTAGAATGACCAACGACTGACATTACTTGAGGTAATGTAGCTCCATTAGTTAAAGCATTTGTGATAAATGTTGCCCTTAGATCATGAAACTTAACTTCTGTAATTCCAAGTGATTTGCAAAAGAGTCTTGTGAACTTTGCTTGATCGCCGTGCTTCCATTCAGAAGACCTAGGTAGGGCTAAATCATCAAATCTTTGATCCTAAACCCACATGAATCATAACCTAAACCCACATGAATATTAATTTTTTATTATCAAATTAAGGGCCCACAGGGTCTTAAAATCAATCCCAAACCCACATGAATCATAATTATTTATTATTATTCTAAGAGCCCACAGGGGCCTCCAAATCAATTTAATTTCTCACCATTTTTCAAAAAGTCATTGCACTTTACGAGGTATTATCGTGCGAGCTAACTGATTTTCCGTCATCGAATTGTTCAACTTTTATGATTTTTGGGCCATGAGTCTACGGCCATGCGAAATG
>JABJPQ010000269.1 GCA_018663815.1 Halobacteriovoraceae bacterium
GTATTATAAGAGCCGGATTAGTACTACTTCAATATATTTCAGGTTTTGCAATGATATACTGGGGAGTTGAACTAGGAGTTACAAGTTGGAATAAACTTGCAGTTCCCATTTTACAATTTCCGCAAGTTAACTTCACTCTTTTACTTTTATCTTTATTCTCATTTGTAGCGGTAGGTTTTTTGCTGAAAGATACATTTCGTTTTTCTTTGATTGAAAACAATTTAGAGAATAAAGACCTAATAAACATTGTTTCTAGTAGAGCAATTGTACTTGTGGCCGGAGCATCCCTAAATTTTTTAATTAACACAATCTATATCTAATAAAGATAGAAAATAAGGAGAATATGAATGGAAAATACAAGAAAATCAACAAGAAATGGAGAATATTATGCAAGAAGGCCTATTGAAGAGATCAAAGCTTTTAAATCTAAAGATGGAAAATCTTTCGTTGTCCAAGTTATTAAAACTTGTGTGTTTCCGATTAACTACGCTCATACAATCATTAAAAATGAAAGTCCTTACAAAATTGGAACCGACAAAGAAGAAGTTAGCATCAATGAGCAGTAATATGATCGGTGCAATGGAGAAAGGTATAAAAGCAGCTCAAATTTCAGCCCCTCCCGCTGGTTCTTATGAGGGGGTAGACTTAACAGTAATGCCTAAATATCTTTGTTTCAAGGCAGCACTTTTAAAAGAGAAGCTTCTTTTAAAAAATTTAATTCTCTTATTAGTGGGTGTCTTTAGCATTTACTTTCTTGTTACAAGAAATGAGATGAGTAATCTTTATTCCAAACTACGAGAAAAAGAATACATCTTGGCCCCCGGAGTTGTCGATTTCACTCCGGCTTCTCCTCAAACAGTAACGGATGGTTATGTAAACAGTGCAGTGCTGTCATTTATCAGAACTCTCGGAAATATTAATGCCCAAAACATTGATGAACAATACAGGGAGTTATCTACCTATATGTCACATGATTTAAAAGTACGTTTTGATATGGAAACAACTGAATGGATTGAAACTGTAAAGCTTGAGAACATTTCTGAAATCCTTAAAATATCAGACAAAGAAATTATCTCTGATGAAAAGGGCAACTATAAAATAGTTGCAATTGTAACGAGGGAGCGTTTTGCGAATAACGAATATTTAGGGCGGACAGATGAAATCATTGAAATGGTACTAAAATTAATGCCTCCAAAACAAGGTAAAAGATGGTTCCTACAAATAAGTTCGTTAACGAGGACAGAGGCAAATTCGTTCAGAGGTAGAGAAATTAAATCAAACCCTAATAAAGTGGAGAAATAAGTATGAAGAACTATTTAATATGCTTTATTTTTGGTTTATTTCTTTCGCTTAATCTACAAGCTAAAGAAATATACTACGGTTCAGCACCAGAACTTGTGAAAATATCTAAAGAAACGATCTTTAGATTCCATAAACAAGTCAGAACAATTTCCCAGGCACAAAGATTTACAATCGCACCTGCTGATTCAAATGATCCCGATTATTCAGTCTTATCCATCAAACCACGATTTTCAAAAGGAACAACGAAAGTTGCTTTTGTATTAAGTGATGGAAATATAGTGACATTGAAGTTAAGGATAGTTAAACGAACAAGAGGAAATGATGAGCCATTCTATGATCTTAAACCAAAGAGTATGTTAATTGAAAGATCAGAGAAGAACCTCCCTGTACTAACTGTTATGGACTTTATGAAATCAATGGATAGAGATGACAATATCGTTGGTTATAAACGGGATGTTAGTAAAAAGTGGGTCTCTACTGGAAAGATTAGAGGTGTCTCAGCAAGGCTAATCCGTACTTATACAGGCAAGAACTACAAAGGTTATGTTATTGAGTTAAAAAACAAATATAGGTCTAAAAGGTACGAGATAAACGTAAATGAGTTGAAATTTACTGACCCGTCCTTGGCAATTATTACTCTAGTTGATGATGACGTTTTGTTCCCTAACGGAAAAGGAATTCATAAAACACTTATGAAAATTGTTGCTAAACCAGGTGCGTCAATAAAAAACATTAAACTTCCTATTTCAGTAGTAATAGAAAAGAAAGGACAAAATTTATGAAATCAATGAATAATTATAATCCAAAGTACTTTTTAAGAAGTATTGGTGAAATCAAGGGATTTCTAACAGAGAATCCTAGAACAAAAATTGCTTTAATTTCATTTGTGTTATTTGGCACTGTGTATGTGGTAAGCAAAATGTCAGAAGATCAAAAAATTGTCTACAAAGATCATAGAAAACCTGTCTTTTCCAAAGGTAGAATTTTAGGAGCGCAAGCAGCTTCTTACTTGAAGAGTAAAGAGGCAATGCTCAGTAAAACGGCAAGAAAAATTATGGCCAAAAATAAATCATTGGAAGAGAGGCTTAAATTGCTTGAAAAAAGGATTGATGTAAAGTCCTAGCACTACGAACACAAACGAGTGCTACAAAAGACAGTATTAACCAAATTGAGATTAAACCACAGAATAAGAATGAATCTATTAGAATTCATGCTGAAGAGAGTAATCTAAAACTTTCAACTGCAAATTCTATTAGTAAGTCATTTACAGCATCAAAGGTGAAAACAAAATTTTATCGTGGCCCTGGTATCATTTCTTTTCCAGTAAAACAGAAAAGGAAAGAAGAAGGAATTACTTTACCAACAGGTAGTTATGTCAAAGCAAAGCTTATGACTGGAATTGATGCGCCTGAAGGAAAGACTTATCCTGTTCTCTTGGCCTTGGATTATTCATATATTGGCCCAAATAAACATAAGGTTGATCTATCTGGCTGTTTCATTATAGCGAAGAGTTCTCCATCTATGGCCACTGAAAGAATTAATTTTCAGGCCACCCGTCTTTCTTGTGTATCGAAAAAAGGTAAGTTTTTCGAAAGAAAAATCAGCGGATTCGTTGCAGATAATAACGATAATACGTTCGCAGTAAAAGCAGAACTAAATTCAAAGCAGGGCCGCGTTGCAAAAATGGCCTTTCTAAAAACTGTTGTTGATGGAATTGGCGAAATCATTAGTAGAAAAGCTAAGAATATCGGCGGTAAAAACCCTGATTCAGCAAACGTGTTAATTCAAAATGGCGCTCAAGGAGCTGCTTCAAGAGTTAGTGATTGGTATTTGAAACAAGTCACCTCATTAATGCCAACTCTATCAGTTAGCTCTGGCCAAGACGTTTGGGTTGTAATGCAAGAAAAAGTTCAACTTCCAAATGATTTTTTTAGAAAAAACGAAAGGAGAAAAAGTAATGCAAAAGTATTTTCATATCTTACTCGTGTCATTGATTAGTATTTCATTTTTTGGCTGTGCCCACAACTCAGATAAAAAAGGAATTCTCGAAGATCGAGCTGGTTATAAATTAGAAACAAAGAAAGATGGTGTCCCAAAGAATGTGACAAGGACAAAGGGAAAGATCAAAAAAGCATGGTTACATGCACATGAAATGCCTACAGGTGATTATTTCGGTGGTGCATGGGTTTACCTACTTGTCGAACAAACAAAATGGAACTTTTCAGATTATAAATAAGGAGATCACAATTGGAAGCACAAGAAATATTAAAACCAATTAATAAGGCACTGACTAATCGTTATGATCTGGCCGATGCTTTATTTAAACGCTCAGAATCCCTGAGTAGTCTTCTTCCATACAGTGAGTATATCGAAGACTTTAAGATGTTTATAAACAAAGATGGAAGTTTAGGGGTTGTGCTAGAAGCGGAACTTTTAGAACATGAGCCAATGACTGCCAATAATATTATTGGTTCAGTTAATGCGTTTAAATCATTATTTTCTTTACCTGAAAATTGCGTTCTACAAGTTCTTTACGATCAATCCTATATTTCAAAAGAAGACAAGTGTTGGGAAAATATTTTAACTGAATATAAATATCCTCATCCTGTTTCAAAACTTCTCTTTGAAGAAAAAGTTAAGATGATTAGGGACAAATGTAATTCGGATGATGAGATGGCGCCATTAATTAGAAAGTCATTAATTACAATCAAATACTTTCCTACTAAATCAGCACTGGCAGAATGGAAGCAGATTCTAGCAAAAGGAGAAAAAGTACTTTTTACTGAAATGAGTGATTTCGTAAGGCAAACTAAAGAGTTTTGCCAAATTGTTAATCAATATATTGAGAATTCAAAAATTTCATTAAAACATCTTGATGCCCAACAATTGATTACTGATCTTAGACGTTTTTTTAATCCCAAAGAATTTTACAAACGTGACTTCGCAAAATTCAATAAAAATATTTCTATTTCTGATCAGCTTATTTATAACAGTCCAGTACTAGATTACGTAGGAATTGAAAGAGAGAAGATAAAAACTAGAACTATCACTCTCAAAACAAGTCCCCAATTAGCCTATGCGGGAGGAATGGCCTATTTTACCAAGTTAAAATTTCCTTACAAAATCTCTTTAAATTTTAGTTTTCCTTCAAAAACGAATGTAAAAAAATTCTTTGATGTGAAAGAATTTTTCTTAGAAAATTCTGTTTCTGGAAAAGCCAAAATACAACGAGAAGAGATAAAGAGCGCCCAAAATAGACTTGCAATGGGTGAAAAATGCCTGTTTTTAACATTCTGTATAGTCATTGAAGGTGAAACTGATGAAATCTTAGATAAACGTACAAGAGAGCTTGTTAATGTTTTTCATAATGACTTGGAATGCGAGGTCATTATTGAAGATGAAATTGGTCTTGGACTTGTTTTAAATTCTCTTCCACTAAATTATTCGCCAGAAGCAGATCATTCAACTCAAAGGTATATTAGAATCCTTCAAAATGATGCGATCATGTTTCTGCCATTTTTTGATTCATTTAAGGGCCTAGAGAACCCTCTGCAAATTTATACTTCGAGAGAGAAAAATCTTGTAAAATTTAATCTTCTTGAGAATGAAACCTCAAATCATACTGTAGTTTTGGCCGACAGTGGTAGTGGTAAGTCAGCTTTTATTATAGATTGTATTCAGTCTGCAAAGAAACTTGATCCAGAGCCTTTGGTTTTTGTGATTGACAAAAAATCTAGTTACAAAGGAGTTGTTGGCCCATTTAATGGTGAATTAACAGTATTTGATCCTAACGGTGAAATGCCTTTCACACCCTTTAGAGGTGAATTTGATGACGCAAAAGTTAATTTCTTAACCAATCTCTTAACTACTGGAATAAAGCTCACTTCTCCAACATTTGAAATTGAAAGTGAACATCTCACAAGTATTTCAAAAGCTTTGAAACTTGCTTACTTAAAACGGTTGAAGGAAGCCTCATTAGAATACATTGATGGTGAACTCATAAGTGAAAATACTAATGACGACATTGAAGTCACTATGGATGATTTTGTCGCTTCTATGGCCAGTCTTACTTCTGATCCAGAATTTGAGGGAATGAAAGAACAAATCGATAAGATTTTGATTAAGCTAAAGCCTTTTTATGGTGATGGTATCTATTCTAAATATTTTAAAGGCACTAATGACCAAAAAAAGAAATCTTCAAACCTTCTATATGTTTACGATCTAGACGCTCTTAAAAACGAAACTCTTCAAACTCTTATGACTATGAGTGTAATTGAAGAAATCAGAAGCTTGATTCAAAGACCTGAGCATCAAGAACGTGGTGGCTTCATTGTTATAGAGGAATTAGGGATGCTTGGAAGAGATAACCCTGTCGCCAAAAAATTCATCATTGATGCTGCTGAAACTTTCAGAAAACTTGGATTTTGGTTAATTGGCCTAACTCCAAGACCACAAAACTATTTTGAAATGGAAGCTGGTAAGGCCATGTGGTCTGTTGCTGATAATTTTGTATTTCTTAGGATGAGTAAGGATAATGCTGATTATTTAGCTGAAAATTCTCCGTTTATTGATGAAGTAGAAGCTGACATTATCAGTTCTTTGAAAGTTAAAAAAGGTCAGTTCACTGAAATTTTCTACACCAACAAAGATAAGACTAATCAAGGTGCTTTTCGGTACTACCAAACTTCTTATGATCGATGGCTTGCCCCTACCAACCAAGAAGACTTAGTAACGCTTGAGAAAGCAATTAAGAAGTTCAAGGGTAAAGCTTGGCAGGCACTTTTATATCTAGTTTTAAAAGAAAAACATGGTGATAAAATTGGAGGTAAGCTTGAAAGTAATTAGTTTGTTGGCCCTTATCTTCTTAACAATGACCGCATTTGCGAAAGATTTCAATTATCGTCATAGTTCAGAAATGTCTTCCAATGATTACTTATTTAAGGAAAGAAGTAATCAAAGTGACTTAGTTTTTGAAAACTATCAAACCATTGAGCTAGGTTTTAATCTTGGAATTGGTGCTGATTGTGGAAAAGTAGATTTTAAAGGTACTTTGCAAGCAACTCTAAAAAATCTCTTGGATGCTGAATATTTTGAGTCAGTTGGAAATAGTATATTGGCCGCAAGTCCAATGTTATTAACCTGCTATTTTTCTCCAACATGGTGCTCAATTTTAAAGCATACAAGGATCAATGCAAACTTCTTATCTTCAATGAGATTAGATCAGTGTGCGTTGATTGATAAATATGTAGATAATCGAACAGAAGATTTCAAAAAAGAACGGCAAGAATGTGTCCATAAGTCTATCCAAAAAAACGGTGGAAATATGGAGCAGGCCATGAAGGAATGTCAATCCAGTTCGGATTATTCTATTGATGTTGCGAATTGGGCCGGAAGTCGTTTTGGAAGTAAGGCCAGTAAAAATAAACTTATTGAATCTTCAGCGAAGTGGGCCGGGTTTAGTTCAAAACAAGCGAAAAGATCAGTAGGACTTCTCAAGGCATTAGTTGGTGATACAGTTATAGGAAAAGGCCAAATTTCTGTTGAGTATGGGCCAAATAAAAAGGCCATTACACCCAGGACAAGACTTTATGAACTTGAAAAAGATACTTATGAAAAGCTCTGTAAAGGTCTTCTTAAAAAGATTGATAGAAACGCAAATCGCATCAGTATAGACCGCCTAATAGACAATGAAGAACTCAAAAGTATTGGTGGCAATGAGAAAGAAACCTACATAGATAAGCAAACTCTCAGATATCTTTCATATCTTCCATTTATTAAAAGAGGTTCCTATTGTCGTAAACTGGCCGGATCGGTTGCTATGACAAAGTTTTCGGATGAGATGACCCGTTCATTAGATATTCTTAATATTCTAGAACAAAATCCAAATCTCCCAGAAACCAGAAAGCAAGAGATCGCAAACAAAAGAAAAAAACTCAAGGATTCAATTGAGGCCACCTTACAACTTCAAGAAGCAAAGAATACTCCGCTTAACACTGTAGTCTCTCAGATCAACAGAGAGGGCCGCATCTATCAAGGTCAGGCAACGGAAAGAAACTTCAATAATGATTCTAATAGAATCAATTCTAAGCGTTCTCAAGGACAATTCTTTGATTGTGCTGATGGAATCCTCTGCGACCAAGGAGGTTTTTAATTATGTTTAGTAACACAGCTTACGAAGCACTGTATCAATACCTTGGACTGGAACTACATTCTCAGTTTATTACTGCCATTACATCTGAAGTCTTTTTCAAAGCAATGGTTTTAATAATCTTTGGTGTCGTCTTCTTTGTCACGATAGTTAAGTTTTTCTCAAGGTATATGCCAAATACTCTTGTTTCAAAGAAACAGATTCCTTTATCTGCTTTTGTTAAAGTAATTTTTTGCCTATTCTTAGGGCTTGCTCTTTTGAGAGTTGGTTCTACTACTGGCGTAAGAAACTACTATGGTGATTCTTGGAATGATAATCCCTACATCAAAACTAGATATGGTGACGTAAAAGAAAAAACTAAAGTTAGCTTTATTTTTGATTTATTGAGTCGAACCGCAGAAGAATCAAGTGCATTTTTAGGACGAATAGTTGATAAAATCATG
The DNA here is from genome assembly GCA_018663815.1 of Halobacteriovoraceae bacterium. Taxonomy (GTDB): domain Bacteria; phylum Bdellovibrionota; class Bacteriovoracia; order Bacteriovoracales; family Bacteriovoracaceae. The sequence goes on from JABJPQ010000269.1 coordinate 7,894, forward strand.
GCAAAAAGTCACTCTCAACTAGGTGCGCCAAATTTCTTTTATAAAGCGATTATGTACTCAGGAACCGCAACTATAGATGATTCAAACTTAAAGGAACTTGTTCATTTTTACACTGAAAATTGTTTTGAAAAGGCACTTCCTCTAATTGGAGAGGCCCGTGCGAAAAATAAGTTAAACTTATTTTTTAATCAAGATAATGGAGTCGATCGCAAATTATCTGAAATTGAAATTAAAACGGAAGATGGTGTTGCCTACTCTTGCCTTGATGTAAAAAATGAAGTCAGAACAAGTCTTAAGCAGTATGCAACTTCCCATCATGTTCGCTTTATTAACTCAAGTGGAAGGTTCGTTTACCCAATTAAAGATGAGGCTGCACAGAATATGCACATGGCCAATATGCTTGTAAATCACTACATGGATGATAAAGAATCAGTCATGGGGATTATGAAAGGTTCTCAATTACCTGGAACAACTGGCAGAGTCTTTCAATATCTTAATCGGCTATTTTCCTTTGATGCTATTCTTTCACTCATTGGGTTTTCTGAATCTCATGGAGCATCTGAGGCAGCAGTAAGAAGTCAAAAATTTAGCGAGCATCTGGCCCGTGCACCTCACGTTGCGGGGCTTATCAAGCTTGCTCTCGTTGCTATTTTTCCTTTCCTTATTTTCTTTATTGTCGCTGGAAAATGGAAAGTTCTTATCTACTGGTTTGCCATCTATTTTTCAGTTCTTCTTTGGACTCCGCTCTGGGTTTTGTTTTACCACATAATGACAAGCCTGGCCCAGTCAACCGAAGTGATGCAGGAATTTGGTCAATTTTCTGATGGGATTTCACTGTACGGAGCGAAGCTTATCAGTTCTAGAATGTACTACTTCTATTCTATATATTCTTGGCTTCAACTTTTGGTTGCGACATTAACAACTGGAAGTGTCGTGTTCTTTTTAAGACCCATGTTAATGGAAAACAACGAAGAATCTGCACCAGAATTCATTGGTGGTGCGAGTAATACAGCGAGTACTGCAACAACGGCAGTTAAAGCAGTGGGAGCAGTATTATGAGTTCTTTTATGGTGAGTGTAACGAGTTTAAAAGAGCAGCATAGCTGCTCTCTCGGGGGTTTGGGGGCTCGCCCTCAACAAGCAAAAAAGGGCCCTGCCCGTACTCCGTAGGAGTTTTTTTGGGGTGTTTGGTACCAAACTCCATACTTGCATGAAAAAAATAAGAAAAACTACCAAAGCAGAAAACAAAACAAACCAAAATAAAAAAGGACAAAAAATGAGACAAAACAAAATAACAAAAACAACAAAACAAAAAATAGGACTACTAGTAACAATAATAACAATTACAACAAGCTGTGCAACAAATAACAATCATAAGAAACTAGCCCTAAAAATAATTAAAAACAACAACGTAATACTAAAAGAAATTAAAAAAGAACGAAAAGAAAAACCAGTTAGACCAAACGTAAATAAATCACGAGCTTTAATAAAAGCAGAAAGGAGATTAATAACAGCAATTAACGCCGTAATAATATCAAATAATACTTTGAAAAAAGAATTTACTAAAAAGTCAATAAAGGAGGCAAATTATGGACAAAATGAAAGACACGATTATCGTTGAAGATCATTTAATGAAAGCAATTGGAAAATCAGAAGTATTAATTGAAGAACACAAAGAAGCATTTGAAGATCTAGAAGAAAGCACAGAAGACTTAGAAGGATGGGTCACTATATTTTTCAAGGCAATTAAAAACGCATTACTTTAAATCAACAAAGGACAAATCAATGAGTAACGAAAGACAATTAGAATTAGCAATAGAAGGTTCAAGTCATGTGCGACTCCCTGCTATGGAATATCAAAGACTCGTAAAAGATAGTCAAAAATTAAGAAAATCAATTCCTGTACTTTTAAGAGATGCTTATTTCAATCGACTTCCTACAAAAGTCCTTTGGGGGTCAGAAGACCTTAGAAAAATAATTAGTGAATTGAACAGAATCGGAAACAATATTAATCAAATAGCAAGAAAGGTTAATGTAAGTGTCATGTGTGGCTGGCATCCAGTTCTTGAAGAGGCTCAAGTAGATTTCATAAAGTTAAAAGATTCAATGTACCTTGGATACAATCACAAATAGGTAAAAAATATGGCAATGGTTAAAGTCGGTTGGCGTTCAGAAGAAAGTAAAAATAGAGAAATGTCTGCCAAGACTTATGAGAAATATCTAAATAAAGA
>JABJPQ010000105.1 GCA_018663815.1 Halobacteriovoraceae bacterium
ATCCAGAAAAATATTTATTCAAATACATCTGGCTCTCATTTAAAGTAAATTTATGACTTTTCTTTGGTAGCCTTAAAGCATATTCTTTGCCATCTCTCGGGTCTAGAACTTGAAGAACTCTTGTTGTACTTCCTTCTCCAAGGTATTTTTTGTATATAAAGTACTTATCAGGAGCTACATATACTTTATCTCCATCTTTAAAATTTTCTTGTTTAATTAAATCATTATAACCAGAAGCATGTTGCCCATGTTCATCAGTTAAATATATTGAATCTGAAAATCCTAACGAAGGAAAAAGAAACAGCAAGATCCAGAGTAAATTGATAAAGTATAACCTTCTTTTCACAGTACTTTATCGATCTTTTTTAATATTTTATTAGGAAAACCTAGCGAAAACGCGAGAAAAACGAACTTGTATCAATTATAAAAAGAATTACTTTGCAAACAACACCCCCCAAGTCCTAACCAACTCCCGCTTCAGCCCAAACTGATAATTAATATAATTAAACTCAGCATTAACAACTCCAAAACTAACCTCGTCCAAAGTATCAACAAGCTTAAAAGCCAATGAATAAGACCGCCTTAAATTAAGTCGCAAACTTAGTGAGCTTTGATACTCCGTAATCATCCCTTTATTGTCCGAGAGATACTCACCTTTTTGCGAATTACATTCTAAGCAACTAAACCCACCATTTTGAATATCAAAAAAGCACAATTCAGAATCTAAAAATCTCTTATCACAATAAAGACAATCATCGACATTTTTAGCGATACCTAAATGCACTGAAAGTTTAGATAGAAATAAAAACAGGTGTGCTTTTAATTTTAAATTATTATTTTTTACCGCTTCATCCAGATAGAACAAAGCATTGCTTAAAACATTAAAGACTCCCTCATGTTCATGATCTTCAAAACCTAGATGATTTTCTGCCACCGAAATCTTAGATAAATACTCCATATAAAAACTAGCTAAACAAAAAGCTGCATAGGAAGTACGCGTATGAGTTGCGCTCCAAAGTAAGTTGTATTCTTTGGCAATTTTAATGTCGGACTCAATTTTTTTTCGCCGTGGGCTTAACTCAACCCCAAGCATAAAACCAACTTCTAAAACAGAGCCCTTTTGATTTTTCCCCCCACCACGCCCACCGTAGAAATAAACGGAAGTTAGCTTTCCACTACGAAGTAAAAGATTACAAATGACATCTCTTTCTTTATAGGGTGTTTTGTGAATGATAATTCCTTCAATGCGCATACAGGTAATATATATAAGAATTTATCTTATTCCCAAGTCTTTTTGTTAATATGCCCAAAAAGCCCATAACAATGGTCTTTTTAGAGAAATACTGAGTACTTAGAACATGAACATTAAACCCCTCCCCAGCACGGCCACCTCGTCCTAGCATTTGCAAATAAAAATCTAAGTTTTGCACATTATAGGTGAAGTAAATATTTCGAATTTTTGGCAGATTTACACCATGACTAACAACACTTGTGGCCACTATAAAATCCACTTTTTTCAAACTATTTAGTTGCTGAATAAACATCGCGGCCTCTCCTCCCACACAACTCAAAACAGTATGCCCATGATTTTTTAAATGAGAAGCAATCTCTTTTACTTCGTCACGGTATTGACAGAAAATTAGTGACGTCCCCCTTTTAGCGGCAAAACAATAATCTTCATCTAACCATTTTCTAAAAAAACGCGGATAATAAAACACCTTACGGGGAAGATTCATCAAAGTTTGATTACCCATATTCAAATGATAAATATTTTCATAATTTAAAGCTAACTCTGTCCTCAGACGTTTATACTGTGATTCTCCCAAGGTCGCTGTTAAAAACATTACCGGCACACTATACGAAGTCAGCTCCATATACATTTCCTGCATTCGTTCCCTAAATGTATCACCCCAATAATAAAAAAGGTGAAACTCATCAATAACAAAAAGAAAGTCACTCAGTTCGTCACAAAACTTAAATAATTCCGGTGTGACCACAACCAACTCATAACTTACCGATGAAAGTGATTGATAATCCTCCATTGACCTTAAATTTAAAACACGAATATTTTTACTCACAGCACTTAAATGAACCTCATCGCACAATGCCCTTAAAGGAAAAATAAAAACCGTTTTTCGTTTCGTTTTTTGGATTGCATGTAATAATTTATAGGTCTTTCCCCACCCAGGTGGTGCTGTTATGAGAATGGCATCATTATAATTTAGAGATGATATTAGCTTATTCATACAGTAGAAAATGCAAGATTAAGGTATTGTCCTTGTGCGTAACTGTCTGATATTAGTTAAGTTTAAGCTCACGAATAGACAAATGGGTTAAGGAGAATGACAATTTAATTAGAATGGCATATAAATCGATACCATTCAAAGGAATTAGCATGCTTAAAAAAGTTGAAAAAGTACTCGATGAACAAATCAGACCGGCCCTTGCAAGTCACGGTGGCGGAATTGAAGTTGTTGATTTTGATAATAACAAATTATTTGTAACACTTTCCGGCGGTTGCCAAGGATGCTCATCTTCAAAAGCTACCCTTAAAGATGGTGTCGAAAAACTTCTTTTACAAAAATTTCCAGGTCTTATTAACGAGCTGGTTGATATGACAGACCATGCCTCTGGCGACCAACCTTTTATGTAAATAAATTTGTCTGTCTGCCCATAATTTCTTTGCGTTGATTACAGTTGCGACAAAGAATTTGGATATTTGAAGCTAAATTCACTCCCCCATGGCTACGTTTCACTTTATGATCGTATTCCAAATTGTACTTCGCCTTACAGTTAGCACACTCTCCAGTGTAGACCTTGCGTTTTACAAAACGAGGTATTGTTTTTGCCTCAGGCTTAGAGATTTTGCGCACACGTCGCATCTCGGCGGGAGCTTTTAATTCTTTTTCCAATAAAATCTTTATCAGCTCATAACTTGTGAGATCATCGCCGTACTTTTCTTTAAGCCTATCCATCTGTTTTAAAGTGTGCTCGTCTAGAAGTAAAATTTCTTTACGCTCTTTTTTAATATTAGTTTGGATATAGTCTTTAAATTTACGAGTTGAAGTATTACTCGCATTTACAATTATTTTTTCAACTAAGCTTTTGTCTTTGATATTTTTTATGGCCTTATTGGCCAGGCATGCATTAGTTAAAGAAATCTCCCCGTCCGTAATTTTCTTGGCCGCTTTTTTTGACTTTAACATTAACCTGACGGCATTAACTCTAATGCTCGCCTCAGCATCCGTATAGCCAAGCTCCTTTACAATATATTTAAACAGGGAAGGATACTTTAAGTCTGCGTAGAGCTTATCTTTTTCAATAAACTTTAAATTCGCAAGAATCTTTAGGGTGTAGTATTTTTCTTTTTGTACCAGTGCTTTGGTTTGAGAAAAAATTTGCAAGTAGACCTCCTATTGTCAAATGGCAATATAGCAAGGACGATTGAACTTGCAAAACACCAACAAGATGTAAGGGACGAGCTTTTACGCCCATGAAGTTCTGATCATAAAATTAGATATGATTTTAAAAAATAATTTTAATCACTTTCAATGGTGCTTAAAGCAAGCATCAACCGATGATCAAACTTAGGTTGAAAAGAAGCTAGGATTAAATGAGAAAAAAAGTCTTACATCTGCGCTGAAATATCCATGCGCGAGCGGATTTGTTCTAAACGTTTATGCGATAGACTTGCGATCGCAAAGTTTTCTCCTTCATCACAGTTTGCAATCACATCTCCCCAAGGATCTATAATACAAGAGTGCCCATAGGTAGAAATATTTTCATTATTTTTTCCC
>JABJPQ010000279.1 GCA_018663815.1 Halobacteriovoraceae bacterium
CGAATTATTAAAAGTTATTGTATAGCTCCCAACTGCACTCGCAGTAGTGGGAGTTCCTGAAATGGTTCCATCCGATGCCAGTAACAACCCAGCAGGTAAACTTGGAGAGACTGTCGCTGAAACAATCGTTCCAGTGGAGCTTAAAGGGAGATTTTCAACAATATTATTTTCTGCATAAACCATGCTAATGGATGGGTAGGATGCAATAGTTGCAGTTCCAACAGGTGTATTTGTTTCGTCACCACCATTATTTGAGTTATTATCAGAACTGTTATCAGAATTATCATTTGAATTATTACTATTTGAATTACCGTAAAAGTCTTTATCAGGGGGACTTGGTTCGCCTAATAACCAGTCGAATACATTACAAGATGTAAATAATAACAAATAAATTGAAAGTAGAACAATCCTCATAGAAAGATATTTTAACTTATTTTTGATGCATACAGAATCGGTCAAAAATTACCACACTGTTTTGTTCAACAATAATTGGAGTTATTCAAGTTGTTCGTGCTCGCTATTAAATTAACGAAAGCAAACCTTAACAGAAGTCCCTTTCCCAATGTCTGAATTAATCGTAAGCCTGTGACCATGAGCAGTTGCGATTAAATGACATAAATAAAGCCCGATTCCGTACCCACCAGTTTTCCTTTCTCTAGATAAATCTACTCTATAAAAAGGTTCAATTAGCTTGGGGATCTCTGCAGGCTCAATCCCAATTCCATCATCTGATACTTCGACTCCGCTTGTACTTAAAGTGACTCTCACCTCTTGTTTTTTATATCTCAAAGCATTTTCAATCAGATTTTTAATAAGAAATTTATATCTTGTTTCATCAACTTCAATTTCATCAATATCATCAAGTTTTAATACAATCCTCTCTCCTTTGAAATATTGTTCTAGGATTACTAAAATAAGAGATTTTAAATCAATAATAGATTTGTTTAAAGGTGCATGCTTTGTGTTCAATCTTTCGCTCTCTAGGATTTCACTAATAAGAGTTTCCATTTCAGATAAATCTTGCACAATGGATTTTTTATAATTGTTATCACTTAACATTTCACATGCAAGCTTTGCTCTTGTCATTGGCGTTCTCAGCTCATGACTAATCGCCAATAACATTTGCTTTTTCCCTTCCAACATTTTTTGAATTTGTTCACTCATATCATTAATGGAGCTGGCTAATTCGGAAAATTCATCCGATCTTTTTAAATCAATCTTTTGATTTAAATCCCCTGCTCCAATTTTTTGTGCGGCCATTCGAAGTTGTTCGATAGGCTTAAATAGCCACCGCACAGTTTTATAACTTAAAAAGAAAATAAACAAAGCGAGGCAAACAATAATTACTTTTGCATAAGTAGGTACAAATTTACTAAAAGGAGCCGTATGTTTAAAGTAAATTTCATAGTCACCACTAATTGTTTTCAGATAAGCCTGTTTCTTGAAGTGACAAAAATAAAGTTCTTTATCCTGATGCTTTTTAAATCGTTTTGGATCAGGCAGAATCATTCCACCGGACTGCCAACTAATACCAGGTCCTTGAATACTCATATCAACACCTAGTTTTTTAACAATTCTCTTGGCTTTATCAATATCTGGTGGCGAACCTAAGTCTTCTTTAATAAGAGCAACATAGTGATCTAGAATATTTAAAGTTTTATGTCCAAGATCTTCAGGTAAAAATATCTTTGTTCCAAAAAAGAAAAGAGCTCCGATAAGAAAAGCAGTAAAAGCGAATATGACTAATAACCTGGTAAATAGTGATGACGATATTTTATGAGTCAATTTTTTCATTTTTCACCTACAAATTTATACCCACTTCCACGAATGGTTTTGATAAAATCCTGCTTATTATCCCCTAATTTACTTCTAAGCCTACTCACCAAAATATCTACTGATCTTGAAAAAACATTACTATCAACACCATTCATATAATTAACAATGTCATCGCGGGAAAATATTTTCTCGGGGCTCTTAGCAAATAAAATTAGTAATTGAGCTTCAGAGCCAGTTAAATTTAAATCAACCCCTTTTAATTGGGCACTCAAACCACCAACAGATATGACTAAATCTTTAAATATTAATTC
>JABJPQ010000229.1 GCA_018663815.1 Halobacteriovoraceae bacterium
ATTGCAAAGCCCAGCGCCATAACTGAAGCCTTCGGATATATTAATCAGTAGTTTAAACTCGGCTGACTTAACTTTGTCGTTACTACCAAAGGAGTCCGTAAAATTAACTTGAAGCGTATTATCCATCCAACGTGTTTTTACTTTTCCGGCCTCTTGATTTTGATAAGCAATATCAAACTTTTTCATAACTTGAATCACGGCCTGCCAGGTTTGATTAAAGTCAGCTTTGAAAAGTTTGGTAGGTATTTCAAATTCCTCCGTTATTTGACGGTATTTCTCATATGAAGAGCAGCTAAGAAGGGAAAATAATAGAGTTAAAGATAGTAATTTAATCATTTCTTAATTTTAACAGTATTAAATGAAAAATAAAGAAAAGAAGCCACAGGGGAAATATTCCCCCAAAGCCATATTTTTGATAAAAGGTGGAGAAGAGTTTTGTGTCCTTGTTGGCAAGTTTTAGGCTAAGATCAAGATTACCTGTCTTATTATAGGCAAGTCTTTTGACCTCTTGACCTTGCTGATTGATATAAGTTGAAATTCCAGTATTAGTTGCTCGTAAAATGGGAAGATTGAATTCAATGGCCCTCCATTTGGTGAGCATGAGATGCAATTCAGGTTCAACTGTATCTCCATACCAAGAGTCATTAGTTAGATTGATCATGATATGAGGACGTATTTTTGTTTTGTTTAAATAATTACGAATAAATTCGGGTCTTAGTATTTCGTAGCAAATAGAGCTGATGAAGTTGATCTTTTTTGGAGTCTGAAACAAAGTACTTTTTTCACCCTCCGCAAAAAAAGCCATCTCAGGTAAAAGCTTGGATGCCCATCTATTTAGGGGACCTAAAGGTAGGGTTTCTCCAAATGGAATGAGAATATGCTTTTGATAAGTATCTTTTAGCCTCGCTTCTTGAGATAGAAGTAATGAGGCATTAAACTCCGATTTATAAAAGTGATCATTAGCGTCGCTTCTATGTTCATACCCACCAAACAGCAGCTCTGCTTTCGTTTGCGATATAATCTCGTGAAAAAGATAAGGGACTTGAGTCTGGGATAAGTCAGCTGTCGTTGTTTTTATAGGGTAGGGGTAAGCCGTTTCTGGCCAGACGATAAGGTCGATGCTTTTTCCTTCAATATAAGGAGCTGTACTAAGGGTTTTGTAACGACTGAGGACTTCGCTTACTGAAGCATACCCTCCACCTTCAGAGCTTACTTTCAAAAAATTACTGATGTTGGCTTGAACTAATCTGATGTTGAATTCTGTTGGGTTCTTAAGCTCCGTTTTGGTGCTAAGTAATGGGTTGATAACAATAAAAACTAATATCATGCTTAGATTTAGGTAACTCATTTTCTTTTTCTTTATAAAATGAATCATCTCAAAAGCTAATAGGTACGAAAAAAAGGAGAAGACATGTTGGCCTAGATATTTTGCTGTTCCTAGGTATTTTGACCAAATGATCCAGGGTTGTCCTAACATGACAGGAAACTGCTGTGGGACGATATACTCGGCGATTGTGAATAAGCATGCGAGAATCATTGCAAAGATTCCTGATTGGAAATAATGATTCTCTAGCTTTTTGAAATTTCTATCAATCAGTTTAAGCGCAAAAATAAGGATTAAAAAATGAGGGTTAAGTATTAACGCAAAACCTGCATTTAAGCCTAGCGCGATAATGAAGGGGAGTTTACCAAATTCTTGAAAGGTATTTGTAATCCAGTAAAAACTAATAATATTAATAATCGTATTATAGAAAAAATAATAGATGAGTCGTTGTTTAGTAGAATTCGCTTGGAAAATAAAAAATGTTATAATCGCCGTTGCAACAAGAGGTAAAAAGGGAACGTAAATATTAAAAATATTAGAAAAGCCTAGAGTATAAAGTACAGCAGCTATAAATAAAAGGACATAGGTTTTAGTTTGGCTCATGTGCCAATGATAGTATAGAAAGTAAGAAAACTCACTATTTTCTTGCTACTGATCTTCCTGGTGTTGGATTTAGTCTTTGGTTTACATAATTAGCGACTTCTATCGCTCGTGCGGCATCAAGTTTTCCACCACCAAGTACCTTTCCTTTTAAAGAGCTGATCTTTTTAGATGAGCTTAAAATGATATTTCTTACTTGTTGGTAGTTAAGTTTAGGAAAGTTTGATTTTATGAGAGCAGCTACTCCAGTTACAAATGCAGTCGCTTGACTTGTTCCAGTCATCAAACCGGCTCCGTTGCCTGGAATCGATGATTTTATTCTGTAGCCAGGAGCTGCAATATCAACTGATTTACTACCGTAGTTTGATGAAGCAATAACTTTATTAAACTCATCATGCGCACCAACAGTTATAATGTTTGATAAACCATAACTGGCAGGAAAGTAGTGATTCTTTTTGATATCAATATTTGATTTTTCATTTCCAGCAGCAGCAATAATAAGAATTCCTTTTTTCTCAGCTTCTTTTAGAACTCTTTTTTCAGCCTCAGATGCTTCTGGTCCACCACCTGAGTAGTTGATTATGTCTACATTATTATCAACAGCATACTTTAAAGCTTTAATCGTAGAATTAAGATTTGCTGTTCCAGAGGCTTTTGGGTTGTAGTATTTAAGAGTAAGTAATTTTACATCTGGGAAGATACTTTTGATAATTCCTGCGACATGGGTTCCATGTCCATGACTATCACTGGGAGTATTCTTAGCACTTTTAACTGAGAAGTCCTTTCCAAAGTTTGCTTTATTACCCTTACCATTAATATGGTAAACATTATTTTTAAGAAATGGGTGGTTGTATTGAATACCAGTATCAACAACAGCGACAATGATATCTTTTTTCTTCGTGAATTTTTTCCATGAGTCTTTTAGATTGATTGAACTTTTAGTGTACTTAGGACTAATTCCCCAGCTGGTAAAACGAGTAGATAACTCACTTTCTGGGTAAGCAATATTGTTTGCAGGGGCTAGCTTATTGCTAACTTTACTTGCAAGTGGCTTTGCAATAGCGATCTGTGCTGTTGCAATCGCAGCGACTAAGCTAATGGCCAAAAGAGAATGTTTTTTCATCATAAACTGTCCCGTGCTTTAGTATTTCTCAGTACTATTAAAGCAAGTTGGTGGCCAGTTTCTTATGCGTGATATTAATGGGTTAGTAAAGAGTACTGACTAAAATTTATACAGATAAACAGAGGTGTTTAAATTGTATGCATTGCTTGTCGAGACTACTTCAGCTCTTATATAGTCGCTCCTTATAAAGCTTCTTTGCTAAGTACCGATAAACTAGTTGGAGAAAGCAATATGATACTTCGATTTATATTTGTGTTTTCACTTGTCTTTTGGCAGGTACCTGCAATCAGTAAAAGCGATTTTTCACCAGGAAAAAAATGGAACACTGTACACACGACTCAGTTAAATAATAGAAAGCTAACCATCTATTTTTTTAAGCAAGATGAATCCCTTAGAGGGATACATATGAAAAGTATCGTCGGTGTAGCAGATGGAAAAAATTTAAAAAAAGAATTAGTTGAAATTTGTAAGTACAATGAGACCAAAGGCAAAATGCTAACCAAGGGGAGTAGATCTCTTTGTATTTTAGAGTTTAGTGTAAATAAGAAGCCAACTAAACACGGTGTTTTTTTTAGTGTGATTAAATCAAAAAAAGGCAGTGCTTTAGTTAAAAATACAATCATTTTTAATGGTGAACAAAAAATGCTTCAAAAATACAATAAAGATATTGATCAATTATTAAGGAGGTTTCTGTGATTAAACACCTCCTCTTGGCTTTTGCCTATCTGTTTACTTCTTCCTTTGTTTTTGCTGAGGGGGAGAAGACGCTCATTATTCAACCGGCTCAAAAGTGGGATTATCAAAAAGTTGTAATAGATGATCCATTTAATGGAAGAAAAATACCTCTTGAGTATGATCTAGGTGGAGCTAAATGCCCATTCACTCAAGAACAACCTGAAGATTACAATAGTTTTTTAAAAAATGCCCGAGGAGTACTTTCTTCGTTTGAGGACAGGATAAGTGAGTGTCAATTGCCTAGTGCCGACTTTAACGTGTTGGATAACGCGATTTTAGCATACGGAGAAGAGAAGAGCGTTAGTGAATCTGCCTACGGTAGTGCTACGGGGAATGAGTTAACTTGTTATAATTATCAGATGATTTATGAACAAGACCATTATCGCTTTCAAAGAGCTATTGATTCAGGAAGTACGTATAGTGGTTATTTGCTCTCATCATGTGTTGGTGAGGTTGACCCTAATACCTGTGCCTCTATTGAGATGGCACAAAATATAGAGGATATGCATGTCAAGTGTGAAAATAGTCTTAAGAATATTGAATATGAGAACAAAGTACGATTAAAAATGAATTCAGCCAAAGCGGTTAACTCGTTACTTGAGTCTGCCTTTGAGCGTCTCCAGTCTCCAAAATGTAAAGGGCAATATCCTGATAATATGTATAAGTCCCTAGTCCAAACAACTGTTGGCGCAGTTGGAGCCTATGCTTCAATTGGGGCAGCAACGAGTGGGGCTTCTTATTTACTTGCGCAAGGATCAAGCCTTATCAATAAAATGATTGATTTATTTTCAAAAGATAAAAGTTATGTAGAGGAGCTACAAAAGGAATCTGAATTTAATGATCTCGCTTGTTTTTATTTAGAAGTTAAGCGTAGAGCTTTTGGCTGTGAAAAGTTTGATCTTGCTCAGAAGATTGAGAAAAATAAGTCTCAGTACGAAGAGGCTGTGAGGTGTTCTCGCAAGCTAGAAACTGTCTATGATTATTCTCTTCCTTCTGATATTAACTCTGTTGCATCCACGCTACAAGACTACTACAGCAAAGAAGATGAAAGACTCAATCAAAAAGTTCTAAAACGAGCGAAATTACTTAAGACCTCTCCTGAAAAAATTGACCCATTAGTAGTTTTAGGAGAGGAAGGAAGGAAGAAAAAAATTGATAATACCAAGTTATATATTGATCAATTGATGGAACATTTTGATGCCGAATTTGATTATAATGATAATGGAGAGAGCTTTGGCTCATTTATAAAGAAAGGTACTACACCACTGTTAAAGCTAAATGAAAATGATTCGTATATCCGTGAAGTTTTTAACCTTGATGCTCCTGAGCGGATTGCTAAAAAAAAGAATATAAGAGCTTTTAGACTTTTGAAGAAAAAGGTAAAAAGTTTTACAAGCCTCTATGGGCTACTTGAAAGATATGCTGAAAGTATTGATGAGAATGACAAATTAGTAGAACAAATTCAAACTGAGTTTTATCAATTCAATAAAGAATTTCCTGGTGGTTTGAAATATCACATGAAACATTTTTTAAAGATGA
>JABJPQ010000438.1 GCA_018663815.1 Halobacteriovoraceae bacterium
GAAAAGAGACAAAATAACGGCCAGAATACTTTTCAAGTTCAATATTAACGGCCGGTTCAACTTCAAATAGATGTTTATAAAAATTAAAATCGGACTTTAATATTTCAATGAATGTATGAATTTTTTTTTGGTCGCTCCCAGTTAATAGATTCAATTTAGGGGAGAAAAATGTAATTTTGTCCTTCACCAGCTCGGCTTCACCAACGGCGATAACGTTCACGGTATCTTGTGCCAGGGCCATAACTTGTACTGTTAATGTCATTAGTATGATAAAAAATTTCACTCTCTCTCCTTACTCATTAAAGTGGAAACCCCAAAATGACCTCCCCCGCTGTTAATCGGGCAATAATATTAGAACTGGGTTTTGAGAAAGGGCTTGCAGACTTAACAGATGTGACTGCTCGTTCATCAAACTCCTTATCCCCACTTGATTCAAATATTTCAATTTTTAATAACCGCCCATCAGAAGCAATAAAAATCCTTAAACGGCACCTCAAATTCTTCCCCAGTAAATAGGACGGAAGTTTCCAAAATTGCTTAATTTTATCTGGCAAGGACTGAATATATTGAATAAAATCAGCCTGTGCTTTTTCAACTTCCTGTCCAGTTGCACTCGAGCCTGAACTCACTTTATTGCCTTCCAGTATCAGTTTTTTTAATAATGTTTGATCTATTTTTTTTTCTTTAACTCTCTTTTTCTTGGCTATATTCTTATTACTAATTTTTTTTAACAAATGAGATAAGTTTACTTTTTTTCTCGTTTTAAACTCAACCTTACTGGTTTCATTTACTTTACCAACATCCGTCTTTTCTACCGGGTCAGCACCTTTAATCAAATCGAGTTGTTTCAATTCTTGTAATGTCATTTTTGGTAAGCCAACCACATCAATTCTAACAGCTGTTTGAATGATTTCCACTTTTTCTAAATCATCTGAAAAGCTTAGAATTTTAAAGTCAACCAAGGTTTTTAAAAGAAAGACAACAAACAACAGAGCCAGGTGAAGACTCAATGCTTTCATAATAAATTGATTGAACCTTAGGTTCTCTTCGATATTACTTATCATATCCCTTTTCAATCTCTGTAACCAGTGCAATTTTAGCGATACCTGATCTCTTTAAAGTTGAAATAAGTTTAGCCACGACTCCGTAGTCAAGAGAGTAGTCTGCTCTCACATACAAAACATCCGTTTTATTGCTTGAGAATTTATCTTGAATAACCTTTATCATTTCTTTTTTCAAAAATTTTTCTTTACCTATAAAAAACTCTCCGGCGCGGGAAATAGATAGAATGACTTGCTCCTGAGTTAACTGAATATTATTCACTTTCCTCGTCTTAGGTAAATCAAGTTTAATCCCACTAAACATTAAGGGGGCTGATATCATAAAAATAACAAGCAGAACAAGCATAACATCAACAAGGGGGGTGACATTGATTTCAGCGCTTGGTCCTTTTTGCTTTTTAAAATCAAATCCCATTACTTTTCCTTTGAAATTAAAACACTACGCTCTATCAAATTGAGTAAATCTTGTCCGAAATTTTCCATTTGACTTTGAAAGATAGAAACTTTAGTGATGAAGATATTGTAAGCCCACCCTGCTGGGATGGCCGCAGCAAGACCAGCTGCTGTTGCCACAAGAGCTTCTGCAATTCCGGGAGCAACAGCTTCTATACTTCCTCCACCTGAGGCTAGCCCTGCGAAAGAGTCTATGATTCCCCAGACTGTACCAAATAAGCCGATAAATGGGGCCATGGAAGATATTGAAGCTAGCAAAGAGAGTCTCTCTTCAAGGCGAAGGCTAGCCTCGTTTGCTCCTTTTTTTAGTGAGCGCTCAAGTGCCAAAATCCCATTCGAATTGAGATAGGACCGCAACTCACCGTCACTACCCATCTCATGTAATTTAGTCCGTATCGATTTCAGCTCTGAAAAGCCGGCCTTAAACATTGTAACGAGAGGAGAACCATCAATGACCAAAGCTTGTTCATGTATTTCAACAAGATTAGTACTTTTATCAAAGAAGCTTGAAAATTTCTCATTTAAAGCTGTCATCTCTTTAAAAATTTTTCTCTTCTGAAGAATAATCGCCCAAGAAAGTACAGAACAAATGATTAAGATTAGTAAAACTAACTTTACAATAATTCCTGACTCTAAAAGAATTTGGTAGAAATCTAACCCACCTTCCATATTGACTCCTTAAAATATTAAATATTCGTATTTACTTCACTCACATTATAGTTATTATCTTAATCTTACGGGATGAAGTCAATCTGCCTTCGAGTAATGATAGTATCCGACAGCGACACTCCAGATAGCAAGAATTCCGACACTAGGTAAACTTTTGGGGTATTCAAATAATGCATAAGTATTATCCCAAACAATATCTAATCCAAAGATTGAATTGAGAGGTGCAATAATAAAAAGTGAGTAGATGACGGCATCTCCAATACTTCCCTTTTTAGAAAGGATGAAAAGCATAAGAAAATGTATTAATAAAAAAATATAAA
>JABJPQ010000382.1 GCA_018663815.1 Halobacteriovoraceae bacterium
AATATCCAAAGACTCAATCTCAATCTGAACTTCTTCTTCATGAAATATTTTTTGCTCCAGCATTTTATTTAACCAATGATCACTTACAGTTCTCGTACTAGATAAATAATCGGGTAGTCCTCTTTTATCCTCACTCGAAAAATTAAAAATAAAAAAGGTTCCAAAAGACATATAACAAAATAAGTATCCCAGTGCTCTTTTAAGTGAACTATGTAGAGTTGGTTGATAATGCTTTTCATCTTGGTTTGTAATAAATTGTTCGTTTATAACTCTTAAGCCCATGGCCATTTTTCCAAGCGTTTTTCCTTCAAGAATATAACTCGTATATAAAAAATAGGTCCAGTAAATAAGCATGAATATCGTACTATGCAAAACCATGTTTCCATTAATGAGGCTTGCTTGTTGTGCCTCATTAAGCGGAGTGAAAAACTCGCTTATAAAATAAGCATAGGTAGCATGCAAAGAAGTTTTGATTAATCCAATAGTGAGAATATCAACTCCAAAAGCAATCATCCTGCTATACAGGTGAGGGCTAGGTACTGAGAGATCTAGTGGAATATCAAGCTTGGTTAGAGTCTTAACGTGTTTATTTTTTTTAATATAGTCTATGAGGTAGACAACCTTATTTTCTTCATTCATAGCTTACTTATCGTCTTAAACTTCTTATCAGTAAGCTGTTACAACGAAGAGGTAAAAAATGCCTGATTTAGTTATGCTTTAAAGACTATCTCTTCGTAATTATAATGAACACACAAGGAGTTTTAATGAGAAATCATTTTTTATGGATGTTTATTCCGGTAAACGCATTTTTATTTTTATTAGCATTTTACGTAGATAAGATGTTCTATGGCTTAGTTCTTTTTGCAATTCCTATTACATTAATTGGGTTGCATGATGTATTTCAAAAAAAACATACCATTCTTAGAAATTATCCTATCTTCGGGCATTTTAGATATTTATTAGAAAGTATTCGTCCGGAGATTCAGCAATATTTTGTCGAGCGTTTTGATGATGGAAGACCGTTTTCTCGCGAACAAAGAAGTGTGGTTTATCAAAGGGCCAAAGGTGATACGGATAAATCTGCTTTTGGAACTCAACATGATGTCTATGCTGCTGGTGCTGAATGGTTAGAGCATTCAATGAACCCTGCCGAAGAAATTAATGAAGGTGAGGGAAGAGTACTTATTGGAAATGAACAATGCTCAAAGCCCTATAGTGCTTCACGCTTAAATATTTCAGCTATGAGTTATGGTTCTCTTAGTAAAACCGCAGTCGAAGCGCTAAATTGGGGAGCAAAGCTAGGCGGACTTTTTCATAATACTGGTGAGGGAGGAATCTCTCCTTATCATTTAAAGCATGGTGGTGATTTATGTTGGCAAGTAGGAACGGGTTACTTTGGCTGTCGTAACTCTGATGGAACTTTTAATGCAGATATGTTCAAAGAAAAATCAAGTCTGGAACAAATAAAGCTGATTGAATTAAAAATTTCTCAAGGAGCAAAACCAGGACATGGTGGGATTTTACCTGGTGAAAAAGTTAATGAAGAAGTTGCAGCTATTAGGGCCGTTGAAATGGGAAAAGATGTTATTTCTCCTTCCAATCATTCCGCGTTTACTGGTCCCAAGGGGCTGATTAAATTTATTCAAAACTTACGAGACCTCAGTGGAGGTAAACCGGTTGGTTTTAAACTATGTATTGGTAAAAAAATTGAATTTTACGCCATTATAAAAGCGATGATTGAACTTGATATATATCCTGACTTTATAACTGTTGACGGGGCTGAGGGGGGAACAGGAGCCGCACCTCGCGAGTTTGCGAACTCATTAGGAACACCTTTAAATGATGCTCTTCATTTTGTTCATAGCTCATTAATTGCAGCAGGGATTAGAGAAAAGATGGTTTTAATTGCATCCGGTAAAGTTGTTGATGCTTTTAATTTAGTGAGCAAATTTTCTTTAGGTGCAGATCTGTGTAATAGCGCCCGGGGAATGATGTTTGCTGTTGGGTGTATTCAAGCACTACGATGTCATTCTAATAATTGTCCCGCAGGTGTTGCAACTCAAGAACCAAAACTTTATAAGCTTTTAGATGTTGAAAGTAAGTCAAAACGAGTCGCAAGATTTCACAAAAAAACCATGCAAGAGTTGTATGAGTTATTAGCTGCCTCTGGTGTTTCAAGAATAAGAGATATTAAAAAATCTCATATAAAAAGAAGAATCGGACCTGGTGAAATCTTAAATTATGCAGAAGTTTTTCCAAAAATGGAACCAAACTCCCTCGTTGATGGATCTTACCAAGGTAAGTGGCGAAGAGTTTGGGATAGTGCTACGACTGAACATTTCTAGTTAAATATTGCTCCAGTATAATACTGCTGGCGGTTGTATGGAGCCTGTTGTGGTTGAAACCGTGAAGTAGAATTCATATTACGGCTTCCATCGTATAGCCAAGGGGATGGTTGGTAATTATCTGGGTAATAAGTGAACACAGGTGCTCTTTCGGGTTGATTTGGGGGGTATTGTCTTGGTTGTGAGTTATACCATGGATTTGGATAGTATTGTTGTCTTGGATAGTACTGCTGTTGTCCATAACGATTTTGTGGGAACGGTTGCCTTGGAAAGCGATTAAAATTTTGTTCTTGGCGAATAAAATTTCCGTAAGGGTTTGAACGCGGGCACATATCAGAAAACTCCATCAAAGAACCTGGGTAGCAATTTTCGGCAATTTCTTGTGGTGTTGAAGCGCGAGCAGTTGCCATCGATGACAATGAATAAAATAAACAACTTATAATTAAAAAAAACTTCATGATTTCCCCTTTAGACACTGTCAAAAGAATAGACAAAGTCTTAGCCCTAAGTCCTTGATGTTTTGTTTAAAGACTTTTCCTACTATTAATAAAAGCAAGTTAAGTGCCATAATTCGGGGGTAACAATGGGGGTGATGTAATCTTTTCATTGTTGATGAATTAAATCATTAAAGCTGGGAGAATATGCTCGTTATAAAATTTAAAGAATAAGAACATATAAAGAAACTTTAAAAAGGAAATTTATTATGAAAAAAATGTACTTGTATTAATCACGTTACTTTTGTGTCCCTTCGGCTAGCCTGTTTGAGTTGACTCTTGAAATAGTTTAAACTGATTAATTTGTTTCGAAATTCCATGGAAGCCATTTATCAGGATTTTTAAAAACGCTGCTCCTGCTTTGGCCAATAGCCGTTAAATATTCAA
>JABJPQ010000439.1 GCA_018663815.1 Halobacteriovoraceae bacterium
CTATGATAGCCGTTTTTTCTCATATTGGATTTCAAGATGCAGCTGATGGTGCTAGTCACCAGTCGCTAACGTACTTAAGTGCTCTGGCCTCAATTCCTAATACCAAGACTATTATTGCATCTACTTCAACTGAAGCAGAGGCGATGATGTATCAAGCTATTAAAGATATTGCAGTTAAAAGAGAAGCTGGGCAAGCAGCAGATTCTTATATCTTTTTTGTTGGACGTGAAAAATTTCCTAAAGAACTTGTTAATGTTGATGCATATGACATTGATAAAGCTCAAGTTATTATGGAAGGGGATGACGGAGTTATTGTTTCTGCGGGAGCTACTTTATTTTATGCCATTGAGGCCGCTGAAGAGTTAAAAACGAACGGGAAAAATATTGCCGTTATTAATTCAGCATGTGCTAATAAGCCAGACGTTGCAACAATTGCAGCAGTCCTTGCTAAGTCAAATAAACTCATTACGGTAGAAGATCATCAACTCATTGGTGGGTACGGGGCTCAACTGGTACAAGCTTTAAAAATGCAAGGAAGTGAGTTTAAGCTTAAATCTCTGGGAGTTCGAGGGGAGTTTGGACAATCGGCATATCAAGCTTCTGAGCTTTACGCAAAACATGGCTTAGATAGTAAGGGCATTATTTCGGCTTATAACGAACTATAGTAACTTTTCTAATGTTTTAAAAAAGAGTTTTTTAACAGCTGGATCACGCATATGCATGTGATGAGTTCCGCTCGGAATTTTATTAATAATAGCAGCTGGAAACATTTTTTTATAAAATTTTTGAGAATACTTCCAATCTATAACGGTGTCATTTGTGCCGTAAATAATTTGTATTTTAGCCATACTTTCTTGTGAGAACTTTTCAATTTCTCGATTAAAGAGAGTTAACTTTGCAAACCAATTGAGTGGAATGAAGTGATGATAAAAGGGATCATTGCTTTTAGTATGATCATACTCATTTCCTCGCGAGCGTTTAAAACGCTTAACCTTTTTAAAGAGCGTTAAGTATTTCATCAACAAATAAAAAGCAAAGCTTACATGCCATAAATGACTTCTAATTAAAGGAGCGATAAAGATGATCTGAGAAAAGGGGTGCACAGCATTTTTAATGAGTGCCTTGGTCATACCAACGCTGCCAGTACTATGAGATACAAAGAGATAGGTTTTAGTTTTATCAAGATCTTTGAGGACAGCGTTGTAATGAAGTTCATAAGTATTAAAGCTGTCTATATCGTAAGGATCTCCAGAGGAGTTACCATGCCCTGGCAACTCGTAGCTAAATACATTATAATTTTGCTCCATAAAAAAATGAATAATATTTTTTAAATAGAGCGTGTTTTCGTGATAGCCATGAAAAAGAACGATGTGTTTTTTATTCGTCTCTTTTGTAAAAGAGTGTTTTGCTATCTTTTGTGAAATATTTGAGTCATCGGTAAATGAGATATAGTTGAGTTGATAATGAAAACCTTGACTGATCTTAAACATTTTTAAAATTTTTCATTATGATTAAGGCATAAACGGAAATAGCTGCTGCAAGATGCTTAATACTATGACCACTATAGGCAAGGTTAGTAAAAATCTGTTTGTCAAAATGCTCTGTGAGTTTAGCGACGATATAGAAGACAACTGCAAATGCTAAGTGTTTGGGCTTTAAGCTCTTTGTCGGCATGATGACGGCAATATAAAGTATGCATAAAATAGGGGTTAATTGAACCCAAAAATATAATCTTAGGTCTGAGAACTGAACCCAGTGAAAAATGCTATAAAAGCCGATTAAAAGAAGAATGGTTAAAAAGGTTTTTTCTTTTTTTATTGAAAATACTTCTGTGAAAATAAAACTCGTAAGGCCCATAAACCCAATCGTCATAGGAAGTCTATCCCACACAAGAGTTTGATCTGTGGGGTTTAAATGATAGTAGGCTGAACCTGGCCCTACTAAAAAAACTCCAATAACAAAAACAAGCCATGAAAATGAATAACGTTGTTTATGAGTTATGTATTGCTTAAGACCAATGAAAGCAACAATAACAAAAGGGATATTTGAGATAACATTATGAAAATTGATGATACCCAGGAGTTTATGGCCATCAGCGAAGTTATGATAGGCTTGGTTTTGTGCAATAGGGCTTACAAAACCAAATAAAATAACCAGCGGAATGAAGGTAACGATAAGTAGAAAAATAATTTTAGTGTTAGATAAAGACATAACGATTCTTGTAGAGGATAAAAACACCCATGATGATGAGAAAAATGGCAAAACCTTTTTTCAGTTTTTTAGCAGAAACATATTTGACTAAGTGACTGCCGATGAGAATTCCAATTATTGTAAAAATAGAAAATTGGCCTAAAAAATTCCAAGGAATTTCGAAATTGCCAAGGTAGCCGTAAAAGCCAGCAAAGGACTTAAAGCTAATAATGAAAAGTGAGGTTCCAATAGCTTGTTTCATCGGAATATTAGCGAGCAAAACAAGCGCCGGTACGATCATAAAACCACCACCAACACCGACAACTCCTGTGAGTAAACCTACTAACAAACCTTCTGTCATTATAAGCGGATAGTTTAAAGCTTTCGTAGAGCTAACCTCCCGTTCAGTTCTTCCTTTAAACATAAAAACGCTGGCCACAAGCATAACTAATGAAAAAAGAACTAATTGAGCCGCACCAGAAAAGTAAGCAGAAAGATATTTTGCGCCGATGTATGTTCCTAGCATTGCAACAGGGCCAAAAATTAAAGCAATCTTTAGATTAATATTTTTTGCTTTTAAGTGAGCGATTGAGCCAACAAATGATGTAAGGCCAACAATGGCCAGACTAAGAGCAATGGAGAGTTTAGGATCCATATCAAGCGCATACACAAGAATTGGGACAGTAAGGATTGATCCTCCGCCACCCATTAGTCCCAGGCTTAATCCAATAAGTGTCGCCAAAGAGAAACCTAAAATCATTGTCATCCTTTTTAGTGAGTTATGGGTATTTTTAAGTATGATGTTTGATTTTCTTCAGGGCGTGGTAACTTTCCAGCATCAATATTGACTTGGACACTTTGTAGGATAAGCTTTGGTTCTCTTAGAGTGTTGTCTCTTGTTGTTCTCGCATTTACATATTGCTCTTGAGACATTTTTTGAGTTAAAGAAATATTTTCCTTTTTGGATATACCAATTGTTGTTTGATACTGTAGTTCTCTTCCGCCTGGTTGGTAATCATGGCCAACATAAATCTTTGTCTCGTCGGGGAGTGAAAAAAGTTTTTCATGTATCGAGTGGTACATATCTTTTGCAGAGCCAGCAGGAAAGTCACATCTGCCAGTGCCGTAGTCTGGCATAAAAAGAGTATCTCCAACAAAGATATGGTCTTCCATTAAAAAGGAGCAACAAGCGGGAGTATGGCCAGGAGTAAAGATCGTTTTAATTTCGATACTTCCTAATTTTATATGATTTTCTTCATCTAGTAAGAGGTCAAATTGCGATCCGTTAGTTTTTAAATCTTGTAAGTTAAAGACTGGCTTAAAGATTTCTTGCACTTTTGTGATATGTTTTCCGATACCAATTTTAATATTGGGGTATCTTTCCTTTAGTATTTGTGATGCGGATAAGTGATCAGCATGGGCATGAGTTTCTAATGTATAGATTAAGTTTAATGAATTTTCCTGGACAAATTGATCAATTTTATCAACTGACTCATAAGATATTTTTGAAGCTAGGTAGTCGTAATCTAGTACAGGGTCAATGACTAGTGCATCTTTTGTATTTTCATCAAAAACAATATAGGTAAGTGTATAACTACGTGGGTCGAATTGAGCTTCAATTTTCATAAAATCTCCTTTAATGATAGAACTATTGTTCAGTAATTTGGTTAAAATATCAAGGTCGAATGTTTTCAGAGTTGTTTGGGGAAGTTAGACATGCTAAGTTTAATCACTAATATATAAAAGGAGAACCTATGAGAATAACAGATATACCCGGGCTAATGTATTTATGGAAAGCGGATAATATTTATCTGGCCGGACAACCAGCTCCAAATCATTGGGAAGAAGTTCAAAAATTAGGCGTAAAAACAGTGATTAACATTAGAACTTTAGCTGAAATGGATTTTGCTGGTCAAATAGAAATAATTAAATCACTTGGCATGGAGTATGTTCATATTCCAGTTGTTATGGATGGTATGTTAGTTGCTGAAAACTGCAAAAAGCTAAGCGAGCTTGTTAATAACGATGAAGATTTCTTTGTGCATTGTGGAAGTGCGAATAGAGTGGCCGGTTGGTTTATAACTTATCAGGCAATGTTTAGAGGTAAGACTTTTGATGAAGCAATTGATATGGCTCAAGAAAATGGTTTAAGTAACCCTGGTTTTATAGCTCAAGCAGAGCAGGTCATAAATAGTTAGCAAATCAGCGGTTTGATATCAATCAGATTTACCAGCTAATAAAGTTTGGTACTCCGTTAGTAGCTCCTCTTCGCTTAATTTTTCTTCTTTAGGATTTAAGTTTAAGGCACTTTTTGCGACATCAATTAGATTTGTGTATTTAGGTTTATCAATGAAGTCAAAAGCACCGTACGTAACAGCCTCAAGCATAAGCTTTCTATTACCAAATGCGGTAAAGAAAATAAAAGGCGTTTCATCGTTTTTTTCACGAATTGCTTTTATAAACTCAATCCCATTCATTTTCGGCATATTGATATCACAAATAATACAATCAAAGGGTTTGTTTTTTTCGTAAACTTTTAAAGCGTCTAAACCATCCTCAGCTTCAAAAATATTATCAGTAATATCAGTTAAAATTTCGACAGATATTTGACGAAGATCGCTTTCATCATCGACAACGAGAATCTTTTTATTTTTCATATGTATTCCTTTGTTAAAGTTTTGACTTAAATCCTCTCGATTTTGGTCTATTCGCTTCAATTAGTTTTGATTTTGATTCTTTTTTATTATCAATCGGGGCAATCTTTTTTAAATCTTTCTGATCAATTTCGTTATTATTATTATCTTCATTTGCAATAATTTCAAAATCAATGTATCCCCACTCTTTTGGTGTGTTGCGAATAAAGAGATTTACATATTGTCGCATATAATTACTTCCGTACTCATTAAGACCAATTATAAAGCTGTGGTAATGAAACTCGTCTACTTTTGGGCTTAATTTAATAAAAGGCGGTATTACAAGTAAATACATTTCTATTGGTAAAGAAATTTTAATAATAGTATATAAAGGAATTTCTAACGGGGTTGAAAAAGACATTTCATTTTCAGTCACACTGGTTATCTTTATATCAAAGTTGTAGTGGCCAACAAGTTTAGGATCATTTTTATTGAAACTAAAAGCTGAACTCTCATCTTTTTCTTTTAAAAGTGTAATCATCTTAGCTAGTGATGCTAGAGTTGGCTTACTAGAAGTTGAAAGTATTTTTTCATAGTTATATGCTTTTTGAAGAGCCTGAGTCTTAGACGGGTTGTTAAAGGAAACAATAATGGGTCTGTAAGAATCTTTTGTAAATGATAGCTCGTTCAAAATATTATCTAAGCCTGTGTATGAATCATTGTCTGTAATATGATAAAAAATAATGGGTGCTTTCAGCTTAAATAGTTC
>JABJPQ010000380.1 GCA_018663815.1 Halobacteriovoraceae bacterium
GATCGAGATGAAAAAGTATATTTAAACTATTTACAAAAGAATAAAGATGTTGATATAAGGATTGCATCTTAGGAACTTAAAAAACAACTCAGGTTCCAACTATCCAAAAATTTTCCGCTTTTAACTATGGTCAGAATTTATACGCTCAAAGAAGAAGCTAAAAATGAAGCCTATGAATTCATTCATAAGTATTTAAGAAAACTTCCTAGAAATGATGACGGTAGCTTTAATGAGTTTGCTAGTGGATTTAACGATAATGATGTCGACGCTCTTAGGCATGCTTATGTAAGTGGTGTTTATACAATGGAGTATAGTGATGATACAGCAGAAAAGCTTGGTCGTTTGCAAGAATTAGTCTTTGCTGATTCATCCTCAACTCACCCTCAAAGTGAAAATATGGATTTGTGGAATAATTCAGTCGGTAGGAAGTATGGAAAGAAGGCTAAGACAAGAGAAGAATTATTTAAGTTACTCCATGAAGCACTAAAAAATGGGGAGTTAATCGAGAACCCAAATGACCTGAGGAAATATAAGGGTGAAAAGTTTCTTAAAAGAATACCTAAGTCTTTAGTTATCAAGATTGAAGAGAGTAAGTCTGGGGAAAATATATTATTCTACGATATTAATACAAAAAAAATCATGTCTAAAGAGGAGTTTTTAGCGGCCATTAAATTTGATAAGTACCCCAATTATTCCTTTAAAACTGTTGATGGAGTCGAGGTCCCAATATCGAAAAGAGACCGTTTCAAGTTCAATAACCTTGGCTGAATCTCATTAGACCCATTAGACCCGACTTTGGTAAATCAAACTATTCTTAGGTAACTAACGGTAAAATGAAAACGTGCAAGAAGGCTTCTATCACTTCTATCTTGATGAAATTGTTGGATGTTTAGTTGTGCCTGAACCCACTCGGGTAACTCTGGAACGGTAACCCCTTATAATTACACTGATTAGTTGTTATTATATTCTCAATATTAATATATTTTGAGGGAATTGCAACAAATTATATTCCATGTTACAATATTCTCAAAAGATAGGGTTAGTGAGTTTATGGTAACAAAAACTAAAGTAGCTAAATTATTGGATATTCTTAAAGCCAAAAAAGTAATTAACGCAGCAGAGGCTTCTAAACTATTGGGTAATAAGATGGCAATTTATCGTTTGGCCGAAGAAGGACTCGTCGTTAAGTTTGAAGATGCTAAGAATTTAGGAATATTTACTCTACCAGATGTGGGCCCAGAACAAGCGACATTTGCTGTTCTTTCTCAATACTATCCTGACTGTGTGGTGTCAGGAATTACTTGTCTCAGAATACTAGACTTGGGGCTTGATTATATAGATAGAATTCATGTGGATATAGCATACCCTAAAGATCTTAAAAATGAGCTATTTGAAACTCATCGAGTTAAAAAAGAAAAAATAAATCACGTAATAGAAAAAGCTTTTGAAGATAGAAATATCCCATTTCCAATTAAAATTTATAATCCAGAGAGGGCGATGCATGAAGCCTACAAATATTATGGCAAGACAGATGCTTTTTACCGCGCCATTAAAAAGTACAGCTCAAAGTATTTGGACCGTAAAAGTCCTGGAGTTCAATATCAAACTATAAAAGAAATTGATTCAAAAGTAGGTGCTATCATTGTTGACCTTCTCGCTCTGGGAGATGTTCATGAGTAATGATTCTTTAAGTATTATGCAGGAATATAAACAGTGGGCCAACACAAATGACCAGCATGGTAGACATGCTTTTGCACGATATGTAATGTTAAAGTATTTGGAAGCTGTTCAATCTATATCTAAAGATTTTGTCTTCAAGGGAGGAAATCTTTTATGGCACTATATCCAAACTCCCAGACATACGGTTGATCTTGATTTATCAACATTAACTTCATCCTCCCATGATGAAGTTCGATTATTACTAACCAGGGCCTGCTTTCATTATGAAAATATTTCATTTAATATTATGGAATTTAAGGAGATTAATAGGGAGCGAGGAAGTGGAGCCGCTATTACGATTAAGTATAAAACAGATATGGGACAAAAAAATCAATTTGAGTTAGATGTAATGTATTCACTGCCTACAGATTTAGAAAAAGTGAAGTCTACAATTAGAGAAGTAAAAATACAAAGTGCCAGTCTCGAAAATATTATCATTGATAAAATTTCTGCCGCCCATAGCTTTGCTAGTGGAAATACTCGCATAAAAGATTTTGATGATTTATGGCGAATTATGAAATCAGAATCACAAATAGATTCTGATAAGTTGAAAGTATTATTTAAAATGAAGGGTATTAGTCCACAATTAGACTTAAATTGGGTTGATAAGGACATGCAGAAAAGGTGGAAAAGTCACTTGAGGCTATACAAAGATTTACCATCTGAATTAAAAGAAATCTTCCAACAGATAAATATTTGGCTAGATTCTTTGAACTAAACAATGCAAGTAAAAGGTTCTTTATGATTGATATTATAAAAGATGTAGAAGTTAGTCTTGCAGGACTTTATGTTTTTAGCGGAGCCTTATTATGTATGGGGTTATTCTTTGTTAGAAAGGTCATATGCAAAAAACCTCTTTATCTTTGGAAAAATATAATTGGAGTTAGTTTTGTGATGAGCGTGCTAAATGCGGGAATCGTCATTCTTATAGGCCAAAAGGCATTTGTTATCACTCCAATTATTGTGGTTGTATCAATACTAATCGCTGTAAGTGAAAAAATAACCCTTCCAGAGTTAAAATTCATATTGGGATTTAACATACTTTTTGTTTTATTTTCATCTGTTGTTTTTTTGGGTGGAACCGGCATTTTCTTTCATCTAGCAATAGAAGGAAAAATTAATTAATGGGAATACCTAAGATTTTATTTTTGAAAACACAAGCAAGAGATGAGTTATATAAATTAATTGATACTCATTATAAGCCCATGCCTAAAAAGGAAGATGGATCAATAGACCCTTATGCTCATGGCCTTGCTGATAACGATATAGATGCACTTAGACACGCTTATGTAAGTGGTGTTTACACAATGGAGTATGGAGAAACAACGGCTGAGATGTTAGGGCGCTTAAATGAGTTAACAAGTAATTCACGTGCTGTAGAAGA
>JABJPQ010000134.1 GCA_018663815.1 Halobacteriovoraceae bacterium
AATCCTCACTGTAGTTTTTGTAACTTCTCACTTTTTTTCCAATCGCCCCCTTTGAAATCTTAATTCGCTCCGCTCATCAAGATTTCAAAGGTTTATATTAAATTAAAATCTCAGGTTCCAACTTTCCTAACATAGGGGGATTACATCTTGTTTGATGACCTTTTTAACAATTTGCTTAAGCACTAGACCTTGAGTTTTATTAAAGTAATTAAACTTCGTGGCCATACGAGTATAGGTACGTGTTGTCTCTTTAGTTTCTGGAGTACAAATTAAAAGAGTCGTTGCTGAAATATAATTACTCTTATAGTCCACATAAACAGTATGAGGCTTTATATACTCATCAGTGTGATAGATTTCAGTGTCTTTAGTTAAAAAGCTAAGAATACTTTTCTTATCTGCTTTCTTTTCACCTTCTCCAATAGTCTGTATCTCTATTCCACTCTGCTTTGTATTTATAACTGCTTCTACATAATGATTGGGTTTAGATCTAAAAAGACCAGTATGTACAAAACCAGTATGTGCACAATCAAGACCGTTTTCTAAAACAAGATCTGCAGTAGTTCTTAAACATGAACTTAGATCATATGAATAGTAGCCAGTTTGATTTGGATAAGATGGGGGAGCTGAGTCTAAAGGTGGCATTTGATCACTAGGCCATATCCAGATAAACCCATCTTGCTCAATTACAACATAATTTTTCACTGAGCATTTTAAAATTTTTTCATCTTCACCAATACATGGGATGGCAGTTAACCTACCATGCTTATCAAAAGACCAGCCATGATAGCGGCATCGCAGTTCATCATTTTGCACCTTACCTAGGCTTAACTCTAGCATCTTATGGGGACAAGAATTTTTTAAGGCACTAACGATTTTATCACCTCGATATAGTGCAATGTTTTTACCTAAAATCATTCTTTTAATAACAGTGTTAGGTTTGAGTTCCTTACTATAGGCGGCAACATACCAGTTTTTAGCTGAAAGATTATTCATTTTTACCTTCCTTTACCGATACAAGAATATCTCTTAGGTGAGTACTTCTAATTCGTTTTGACCATTCCAGAGCATCAACTCTTTCGTCTTGTTCATTTTCTTTCATTTGATTTAAATAAAAATGCGGTATTAGTGGATGTCTATGATGTTTATGATGTTCATTGAAATTTAATAAAATATATTGATTGATTAGTTTTCCAAAACAAATCGAGCGCGTATATTGACCATGCTTGGATGTATGTAATGGTCTGCTCTGTGCTGATACTTCTTTCATAGGGATCATGCTATGTTGAGAGGTTAGAACAGTATCAGCTGAAATTAAAAATAATAATAATCCAGCTAAAACTAATAGGTAATTTGATATGCCTATTGAACTACCGAGTACTATATGAAAAAAAATTATAAATAAGCAACTTGCTAAAAACTTTTTTAGCTTAGCATTTCTTTGCTCTTTTTTGAATAGTTTTAAATACGCTTTGTAATTCCATAAATGTGTGAACGTGTGAGAGAGCGATAAAATAGGAAACCAATATTTCCATAAAATATTAAGTAATCGTATATCACTTTTCTTAAAGTCACCGATAAATGGAGCGGTTGGATCCTTATCAAAATGACCAGTCCACAGGTGATGGGTATTATGGAAATCTTGCCAAGAGTGAAATGGAATAAAGCAAAATAACGATGCAATAAAACCGATAAGTGTATTCAATCTTTTACTCGTGAAATATGCCCCATGGCCACAACTATGCATAATTGAGAACCATGCCCAAATCTGTAAGTTCAGTATAACTACACCTAAAGCCTTAATGAGATAATTCGTATCAGAAATTAAATAGATTGAAGCGATGGCCATAAATGAAATTGTACTAATAGATAGAAGGGCACGTAAGTTCTGCGTTAGAACCTCTGTCTGTACTTGAAAAGAATATTGTTTATTCGTATTCATAGTTACTTATCCATTATGTGCAAAAAACGAGTAATGTTACGTTATTGTAATTGTAGAAGAGTTCTAGAGAGCTTTGTGATCCATTGAATTATTTTCAAATACAAGTGTCTAAAAAATGGACACCTACATATTGTGCTTCATTGAAATTACATCGAACTTAATCAATTTAAATAAGTGAGTGGGCGTGAGCAGAAATATTAAACTCGAATTGATTCATAATTAATATAATTGAGTCTCTTTTTGTATTTAAAATTTCTTTGGAGGCAAATAATCATCTCCAATAATTGTTTTTATTGTTCTAAGTAAGCTCTCGGCTTCACGGTTATTAATTTTTTCTAAAACCTTTTTATTTGTGTTCTGAGACTCTTTCATTAGGGAAGATAGAACTTTCTTTCCTTCATTCGTTAACTCAATTTGAAGAGATCTCTTGTCTTCATCATTTTTAATTCTTGCTATAAACTCGCTTTTTTCAAGACGGTCAAGGTGTCGAGTAACAGCTGCACGTCCAACTCCTAAATAAGTTGCAACACATGCAGGGGTGGAGCAATTACCATTTTTGACACTGCTCAGTATCGCATAACCTGTTCTACTCACACCGTAAGGTACAATCCTATTTTCAAAGTCTTGCTCAATAGTTCTCGCTAGCGTTGTTATCCAAAAACCCAAGCTATCTTTAACCGTATATTTCTTAGTAGCCATTTAACCTCTTAAAAGCAATTTAGTTGACTAGGTCAATTACTTTTTGTACAAATAATTATACTTTATAACCTTATCACTTGGAAAAAATATGAAAATTCTAA
>JABJPQ010000194.1 GCA_018663815.1 Halobacteriovoraceae bacterium
CTTTGATTTTGTGGCGTTTATGATGGCCAAAAAACTATAATTCTATTTGTTCGTCTTCTTTAAAATCTCTTACGGCTTCCATTCCAATAATTGAATCCCACCTCATAGGACTAATACCATCCCCTGGTCTTTTAACGGTAAGGTTATCTATTGTTAAAGTTTCACCTTTGGAAATAGATTTTTTAGCAATGATGCTTTTTCTTGCGACTAAAGAATTTTTTGCTTCAGAGGGAGATGGCTTTTTCTCATCACTTCCTAGAGCTATTTCGATATTTTTAATTGCGCTGATCATCGATTTTAGCTGAGCAGGATTTAAAGATGCTCTATGATCTGGCCCTTCCATATCATGATCAAGAGTAAAATGTTTTTCAATGACTGTTGCTCCAAGAGCAACAGCTGCTATAGGAACTTCAATGCCATTTGTGTGATCAGAGTAGCCAACGTTGACATGAAATTCATTTTTAATTGTATTCATAGCATTAAGATTTACATCAATCATCGGTGTTGGATATTCTGTATTACAGTGCAGAACCGTTATCATCTCTCTTGTTATACCGTTACTCATTAATACTTCAAGACAATCCCTTACCTCGGTTAATGTGGCCATACCTGTTGAGACAATAATCGGTTTATTAAGTGTGCTTATTTTTCGCAGGTATGGAAGGTTTGTAATTTCTCCTGATGGTACTTTGTAGAGGTCAGTATTCATTTCCTCTAATAGGTCGATACTCCAATGATCGAATGGGGAAGAAAGGTATTTTATATCTTTCTTTTTACAGTAAGTAAGAAGCTCAAAGTGCTCTTCTTTACTCAGTTCTAGCTTTTTAACCATTTCGAGTTGAGACTCCTCTGGATCAGTTGTTTCTTTTTGGTACTCTGCTTTTTTTGCAAATTTACTGATGACGAGTTCAGTTTTAAAGAGTTGAAATTTAACATAATCAGCACCAGCATCACAGGCGACATCAATGAGTTTTTTTGCTAAGTGTAGATCACCATTATGGTTTACTCCGGCCTCTGCAATGATTAAGGTTTTCATATCAATCCTTTTTCGTATGATGAAGTTCTTTAATACTCTTAGCCGGAATTCCTACTGCTAAAACATGACTTGCAATATCTTTTGTAACAACACTTCCAGCACCAATAATAGAGTGTGAACCTACGGATAGCCCTTGCAGTATTGTGGCTCCAGTTCCGATTAAATTTGAGTTGTTTATGGTAACGGAACCTGAAATATTCGCACCCGGGTTAATAACGTTATTAGATTTAATGATACAATCATGGCCAACCGTAACGTTTAAGTTGAAAACATTGGAGGAGGCGATTGAAATATCAACGGTAAAGCAACAACCGGCCGCTATGATGTTTCCCTTGCCCAATATAATAGATTCAAAGTCACCCGTAACAGATGGGTGAACGAGGTTGGGGAAATCAAACTTACTCTCAAGTAAGTTAAATATTTTCTCTCGAATTTGTGGATCACCAATTCCAATTGTAAATGAAGCATTGTCATGGCCAGTTGTTTCAAAAAAAGTTTTTTCATCAAAAATGGGAAATTGATTCTTTCCAATTGTTAATGTGTTGATTTGAGGAGCAGTATCAATAAAGCCTGCAATATTATAGTTTTCATCTCGTTCTTTACTTAAGTTGATATCTTTTATGAGGTGTGCGATTTCTTTAGCAAACCCTCCTGATCCAAAGATAAAAATATCTCTCATTATAAATCTCCACGTTGAAATTGATTGCGAATAAAATCAACCCATACATACATCCCTCTTCTTTTAACTTTTGTAGATGTAAGGTTTTCGGTGTTTTTTTTGTTTTGAATGCTTTTCCATTCTTTTTTTAGAATTGTATCGATCAGTTGATCTTCCTCTATTTCGTTTGTAGCAAAGCTTTCATCATCTGGAATAAGCTCGCCTGATACCATCATTTTTTCTAGTCGAGCTGTATCGATCTGGGGAGAGTATGAAAAGTCATGAGCACTATTTGCTTTAATATCATTATTAAAAAGAGCATAACGAACAAAGTAGGAGTAGAGGTAACGCAGGGTTGATCTGATAATTTCTTTTTTATTTCTTGTAACGAGTTTTTCAGGACTAAATTGATAGAGGTCATTTTCATTGAAAATATTAGTGACCATATTTGCA
>JABJPQ010000442.1 GCA_018663815.1 Halobacteriovoraceae bacterium
AATATTAATTTGCATCAAAAAAAGTGGTCTGTATTTGAAAATAATAATGATAGTAATATTGCACTTGCATGGACAGTTTTTGTTAGAGACAGAGAGATATTCCTAGAAAAATATCCTCTTTTTGAGATTGAATCAATAAAGTATAATACGTGCATAACTTATCTCTTGTCTGGAGGGTTTAGGTTACGGCCATTGTTACCAACAAAAGTCTTAAGGATTATCAATCAATTTGAAAATTGGATTATAAAAAGAATAACAAATAAGATTGCAGTATCGATGGTGGTAAAAGTCATAAAAAAATGAATGCTTTAGAAAAAGGGTCGAAATACATTGAAGACTTGGTCGAAAGGATTTTGTGTCAAATTGATCATGATGTTCTATCGCCAACTTATGGTTGTGCGCATGTCTCGTATTGGAGAGACAAGACCTCAGATAATGCTGATACCAGAATGCAAGAAGTCTGTTTTACTCTGGCCATGCTTTACAAGTATGATCTTGCAAGTAATAAGTACCGAAATGATGT
The DNA here is from genome assembly GCA_018663815.1 of Halobacteriovoraceae bacterium. Taxonomy (GTDB): domain Bacteria; phylum Bdellovibrionota; class Bacteriovoracia; order Bacteriovoracales; family Bacteriovoracaceae. The sequence continues at coordinate 524 of JABJPQ010000442.1, forward strand.
AAACGTATTAACTACAATTTCAGCTCTATTACAGTACTGGGCCAGCACACAATACTCTGATGGATCCTTTGATGAATGGTATAAGGGAGAAAGAGCATATGCAGCGTGTGCTTTTTCTATTCATGCTGTTTCAAGAACAGTTTATTTACTAAGAGATGATCTGGGTGAAGAGTTATTAAAAAAAATAATGAATTCAATTGATCTGGGGTGTAAATGGTTATCTCAACGTAAGGACTTGTTTAAAACAAACCATGAAGCCGTTGGAATAGCTGCGCTTACTTTTGGAGCAAAAGTACTCGAAGATGAAAAATATCTAAGAGTTGCTCAAGAAAAGGTTGATTTTTTACTTTCAACACAGCAAAAAGAGGGATGGTTTAAAGAAATTGGTCAGCTTGATATTGGTTATACTTTTCTGACAGTAGAGTATTTGTTGATGGCGAATGAGTTAATTCAATCTGAGAGATTATTTAAGTTAGCCGCTAAGGCGTTTGATTTTGCCTGTGAATGGCTACGTCCAAATTTTTCACATAATGGAGACCATAGTATTTGCCACAATACTTATATTTCATCTATTGCAATTATTAAGTTATGTGGGAAAAACTCTTATGCTTCTTTTCTTTATCAACATATTTTACTTGATGATTTAGAACACAAAAAGATAATCAATACAGGAGATGATCTTCGGTTAATGCGGTGGTCATTTTTATCTGTTTTGGCTGAGCTTTATGCACGTGAAGTAAAAACTATCGCTGATATTCAAAAACCTTCACTTTTTCAAATAACACATATCTCAAACGAATATTATATAAGCAGTGCCGGTTTATTAAAAAGGACAGTAAATGGCTTACCCGTTGTTATTGGGATCTTTTGTGGAGGAAGTGTTGAGATGATATCGCATAATGGCTCTGTCCTAAATAATTGTGGCTATGCAATCATAGATGAAACGAATAATAAATATTCAAGTTTAACTTATAATAAGAACTTAAATTATACTCTAAGTGATGATCATTCACAGTTAAAAATATCTGTTCCAATTGTTGCCATTAAAAAATTCACACCTAACTTTTATCAAAGATTTATTTTACAATTAATTAGCCAGATGGCTTGGTCATCAAAAGCATTTAGAATACTTATTGATAAATACAGAAAACATAAGGGATCAGCGCTTAATCAATCTTCAGCGAACCTTTCTGGTGATAGTAATATGTTACTAGTGAGAGTTGTTGGTTCCTCAGGAAAGGATCTCATAATTAAAGATGAGATACGGATAAACAAATCTCTCAATTCAAAGAAGATATTTCATCTTTTTAAAGATGAAAATAATAAAGAACAATTGGTACCGATAAATAAACATACATGCAATATTACTAATAAGATAGAAATTGAAAAAGTATATCAAGCCCAAGGTTGTTGGGAAGAAATGTCACCTAATCAAATAAATGAGAAGCTATGTGTGGAATAGTTGCTATCGTAAGTAAATCCAATAAAGATCACGCTCGACTGGGTAAAGCGCTTGAAGTCTTGAATCACAGAGGACCTGATGACCAAGGGTCATATTCTGAAGAAGATGTGATCTCTTTGGGGCATAAACGATTGTCGATAATTGATCTTTCTATAGAGGCAAAACAG
>JABJPQ010000444.1 GCA_018663815.1 Halobacteriovoraceae bacterium
ATCAGTAATAAATGAGTGACTATTTTTAACAAGTAAATTAAAAGAGCCACGTTTTATCTCTTTTTTTTGCTTAAAGTATTGTCGTGAATTTGAACTAAACTCAGGTGTCCACATCCAGTATGGCATAGCAAGGGAATGAACATTAGCACCAATTTCAGTCAAAAGATCCTCTATCTGAGGAAGCTGATTAGTGAAGTCCGTTGTAAAAAGAACATTACTTTCATCAAAAGCTTTAATAATATCAAGGCTCTCACCTATAAACCCATGCTTTGTATCAAGAATTGGCAGCATTTTTTTGCCAATAAGCTTAACCGGAGTATCCTCGTCATCATAGGAAAGTACGACTGATTTGTAGTTAACCTTAAGATAGCCAAGCCCCATTCGAACTCTTACGCAAAAAGGGCAGTGGACATAATGGTAAAGCGTATTTGTATAAGTTGTCATAAAGACTATCTTAGTAAATTATCCTTAGAAAATAAAGTTTGATCTGAAAGCATTTTAGAGTTAGATTAAACCAAACACTGCGTTATAACATATTTAATCAAGGCACTTACCATGAATGAAATAATAAATATTACACCTAAAGCACTTACTCAAATAAATACAATTTTTTCTAATGAAAATCCAGTTGATGAGAGAGGCTTGCGAGTTGCCGTAACTGGTGGAGGTTGCTCAGGCTTACAGTATAAGATTGAATTTTCAGACGTTAAGGATAAAGATAATATTATTACCAAGGGAAGTGTCAGAATTTTTATTGATCCTAAATCTTCAATTTATCTAAAAGATGTTACGCTAGACTTTCAAGATGGACTCAATGGGAAGGGATTTGTTTTTACAAATCCGAACGCTACAAATACTTGTGGTTGTGGTGAGTCTTTTTCAGTTTAAATATGTCTATACCTCTAGAAAATCTCAGAACAAATACACATCAATTTAATTTACCACTGAAGATTATAAAGCTTTCAGGGGAAGATATTGAACAATATTTACATTCGCAAACGACAAATAATGTTTTAAAACTAAGTAGTCATAGTTTTCAGTTTAATTCAATTCTTGATTTAGCCGGAAAAATTATTGCTAGTTTTGTACTATGTAAAGAATCAAAAGAGGTTTTTTATATTCTTATCGCTGAGCAATTTACAAACTCTACAATAGAAAGAATTGAAAAATATCATATTGCAGAGGAATTTGAACTCGAAGAAATCTCTGAGCCAGCTAGTCTTATCATAAATGACTTAACCACAGATTCTGGATTCACAGGAACATATTTTTTTGAGAACGATAAAATAGTTTTTCATGCATCTAAGTTAAACGAAGAAATTCCATCCGAACTAAAGCTTTTAACTGGTGTACCTGAGCTTGGTATTGAGGTTAAAATGGGTGATTTAATCAATAATACTTTTTTTGATGAGCTGAGTGTTGATTATCAAAAGGGTTGTTACCCGGGCCAAGAAACAGTTTCTAAGATTAGTACACGAAGAGGTGCTGCTTATAAACCAGTGCTAATGATTTTTGAAAGTAATAATGAAATTATTGGAAAAATTTATAAGGATAAAGTTAAAATAGGTGAAATTTATTCTTCGTGTTTAATTGACAAGAAGAGGTATGCTTATACGAGCCTTATTCGTGATTACAGAATAGACAAGTCAAATTTAAACTTTGAAATAGAGGGAGGGCATTATCAGGCAGATATTCATTATTATCCATTTTTAAAAGGAGATAAGTCCACTCTTGCCATTGATTTGTATGATGAAGCAGTACGCCTATTTCATCAAGAAGAATATGAGCAAGCTGTTTTGTATTTTGAAAAAGCACTTGTTGTAAAGCCTGACTTTGAAGATGCCTATGAAAGCCTTGGAGTATTGTATGGAAGACTTGGCGAGTATCAAAAAGCAATAACACTTATGGAAAAATTAAAAGAAATTAACCCAAAGTGCATGATGGCCCTTACTAATTTATCTCTTTATCATATGAAGGTCGGAAATATAGAAGTTGCAGAGAAATTCAAAGCAGATGCAACATTTCTTAATTTTGAAATATTGGGTGATGAAGCAAATACTAAAAGACAACAAGAAGAATTGTTACAAACAAAAATTGCAGATCAAAAGAGACGCGAAGAAATGTTTCTACAGGTCATTGAGATGGATGCAGAAGATGCGATGGCCAATAACCGTATGGGAGAGATTGAGCTTGAGCGCAAGAACTACGAGATAGCAGAAAAATATTTCTCACAAGCTCTAATAAGTGATCAGAAGTACTCCGTCGCTTACTTGGGACATGGAAAATCTTTATATCAACAAAAAAAATACGCTGAAGCTGAAGAAGTTTTGAATAAAGGAATTTCTGTTGCTAGTAAAAAAGGTGATTTAATGCCAGCAAATGAGATGCAGTTACTTTTAACGAAGCTTTTACTAGCTAAAGACTAAGAGCTATTTAAAAATGGTGGCTTTGTTAAGAAGAGGATTGTTTTTAAAATATTTTACCCACAAGTATTCTCCCTTTGAGTAATTATTACGATTATTAAGCTTTGAAAGCTCTTTTTTTATTTCATTTTTTCTTTGAATTGCTTTCTCGGGCAAATATAATTCGCTTTTTCCCACTTTGACATTATTGACTCCTTTTCTTTGGAATTTTATTTTTGATATTCTTGTAAGTACATTCATTTCAAAGGCCAAGACTTTTTTATGTAATTTGATTCTTTGTGGATCATCAAACCAAGCTCTTACTTTAGATGGATGATTTATAGAAATACTTTGCAAGCTTGAGTTTAATAAAACAGCTCTTTGCAAGTCTTGGAAATAATCTAGTAATCCTTCAAATTCTTGTAGTTCCTCTAAGTTATGTTCACTGTGACAGATCTCTACCTTTGAAATGGTATCAACAATTCTGAGAATCGCTAGTGGATAACGATCGTTATACTCTTTTTTTTCTGTGAGGTATTTTATAAATAATAAGTCTTCTTGAAAACTGCTATGAGGGTATCGGTTTTGTAATTGCACCAAAATACTTTCTAAAACATAAACTTTATGAATTGTGTTTTTCTCTTCTTCTACCGCAATAAATAAATCGATTTGCTTTTTTATCTCTGAATCTGGAATTCTATCTCGTATTTCAATCAAGTTAATGGAAGTAGGTCCTTTTAGACTTGAGAGCAATGGTTTTAGATCACTTAAGCCATAAATTGAATTTTTAAAATTGTTCTTGGGCGTTTGGGTGCATTTAATATTGTTACTAGACATGTGTGTCATGCTTGAATACTTTTGAGTTAGTGAAATTCCAGTAATTGCTAAAAGCTTATCAAAGACAATTTTTTTGATTTTATTTAAAAGGATTTGTTCAAAATCAACTTTAGGAATATGTTTTCTTTTGGCTTGTTTCAAATTTTCACGTTTTTCCATTGTCGCTAAGCACACAGATACAGATTTTTTGCCTGCACCTGCTAGTTTTATTCTTTTAGTAAAGTCTTGGGGATTTTTTTGGATTTCCTCTTCAACTGCAACCCTTGTATCAATATCAGAAAGTTTCTCAATAATAACTCTTGTATGCGGCTCAACCATCTTATCTAAGGTAAAAGAAAGTACCATTGCGCCTGCAAGCTCAATAATACTACCAGGCTCAGGAATTGCGGCAGCGTAACCTAAGGCTTTAGCCGTCGCTTTTAAAGCGGCAACACTTCCTTTAATGAGTGTTTCTGCAACGGCAAATGACATTGTTCCGAAACCAACAGATGCCCAAGTTGTGCGCTTGCTTAGGGCCGAATTAGCTGCCTCCATAGCCAGTTTAAAGCGTAATTTGGCTTTTTGAGCTTCAGTCAACTTCGGACTATTTAGAAGTGCAGTCGCAGGATTTGCATAATATTCTTCAATAATACTGCCTACTAACATTCCGGCATACATAGGGGCGACATTTTTCAAGTTTAAAATTTGTTGGAGTACTGACCCTAATTCTTTACCTCCTGTTTTCATTGCCATGCTTACGGCCCGATTAATATAATTACCAGGGTTCCCACTGACTTTTATTTCAAGCTTAGCTTTGTTTATAAGTCTGAGTGCTTTACCCTTTCGATAAATGTAGACAAGAGGCTTTTGAGCTGTTCGTGTTATGGCCGCAGCTGCTGCAAAAC
>JABJPQ010000305.1 GCA_018663815.1 Halobacteriovoraceae bacterium
AAAAACTGGTCTTTCTGGTCTTGGCCCTACCAAACTCATGTCTCCGGCCAAAACATTCCACAATTGAGGTAATTCATCGAATGATGTTTTTCGGATAAACTGACCAATCCCCGTAACACGAGGGTCGTCTTTGACTGTCCATCCCTCTTGGTTTTTTTCACCAACAACCATTGAACGAAACTTCCACATTTTGAACTCTTTTCCATCAACTCCCATGCGAGTCTGAGCATAAAAGACAGGTCCCTTGCTCGTTAATTTAATGAGTAAAGCAATTGCAACAAGTAATGGGGAAATTAGCAAAAATCCAATACCACATGCTAAAAAATCAAAGATCCGCTTTAAAAGAAGGCCTGAGCTTTTAACATTGGGTTCATTAATACTTAAGACAGGAATCCCTTTAAAGTTGTAAATCGAAAAGCCCAATTTTGCATATTCAACATCAGGAAGAACCATAATAGGAATGATATATTTTGATAGTTTCTCAATGTATGTCTGGGCTAAGTTTGCTTCTTTTGTATCAAATCCAATAATAACACCATCGCAATTATTCTCTTCTAAGATCTTAGGATCAAAATCACTGACAGAGTTTTTTTTAGCATATGAATCAGGTGCATCAAACCAGAAGAGTAGTTTATAATTAGAATACTCTTTAATAATCTCATAATACTTCTTTATACTCTCACCATGTCCCACCAACGCTAAGTTTACGGGAAGTTTTAAGAGAGAATTTCGAAAATATATTTTAACCAAAACTAAGATTGAAGATGATGTGAGTAGGTAGAAAACCAACATAATTCTAGACAATCGTTCCTGGGAAGAAAAAAATGACACAACAAGAAAAAGCACAAAGGAAATAAGGTTAGCCTTAAAAACATTTCTGAGCTCTTTAGCAGTGCTATCAAATTGAGTCGTCTCATAGACTTTTGTATTTTTAAATGTAATCACACTGATAATTGTTAGCAAAAATCCATAACCAAGATAGCGGTTAAAAACCATTTCCTGAGTGTCACCTCCAAACTCAAGAATAAATCTTAGGTAATAAGCAAGCATCCAACTAATAAGAATGATCAAGCTATCAACAATTCTATTTTGATAGTTTAATTTTTTTATCGCTCTATTCATTTAATAACAAATCCATGTTTATACGTATGTTTTAAAATATTCAATTGTTTTTATCAAGCCTGCTTCGAGATCTATTTTAGGCTCCCACTCAAGCTCTTTTTGAACCAAAGAAATATCCGGTTTTCGTTGTAAAGGATCATCTTGAGGAAGGTCTTTAAAAATTAGTTTTGATTTACTTCCAGTTAAATCTAAAACTTTTTGGGCCAATTCTTTAATCGTAAACTCACCAGGATTCCCAATATTAACCGGTCCTGTGAATCCTTTGCGTGAATTCATCAAAAGAATCATGCCATCAATAAGATCATCAACATAGCAAAAACTTCTCGTTTGAGAACCGTCTCCATAGATCGTTATATCTTCTTGTCTTAAAGCTTGCATAATAAAGTTTGAAACAACCCGACCGTCATCCGGATGCATATTTGGGCCATAGGTATTAAATATGCGCATAACTTTTATATCAACATTATTTTGCCGATGATAATCAAAAAATAATGTCTCAGCACATCTCTTACCTTCGTCATAGCACGACCTTGGTCCAATCGTATTTACATTTCCCCAGTAAGACTCAGGTTGCGGGTGAACCGTTGGATCTCCGTAAACTTCACTGGTAGATGCTTGTAAAATTCTAATATTTAATCGTTTGGCTAAGCCAAGCATATTTATGGCCCCAAGCACGCTCGTTTTAGTGGTTTGAACAGGATCATACTGATAATGAACTGGACTAGCAGGGCAAGCAAGATTATAAATTTGATCAACCTCAACGTAGAGAGAAAATGTAACATCGTGCCTTAGTAGCTCAAAGTATTTGTGCCCGATTAACTCTTGAACATTTTTTTTAGTTCCAGTGAAATAATTATCTAAACAGATAACCTCATTTCCCTCATCTAATAATCTTTTGCATAGATGACTTCCTAAAAAACCAGCCCCGCCTGTTACTAATATTTTTTTCATATGTTCCCCAAGTATTGCTATTAATATTAACAAAGCTGAGTTCATTTTGAAACAATTACCGTGAATAATAACGCAACCAGCAAGGAAGTATTCCTTCAAATACATTTCGCAAATATATAAAAGACATTTTAATGATTTCTATAGTAAATTTATAAGATCAATGCAGACCACAAAAAGAAAGCTACTTTCAAACTCTACCTGGCAGGTATTATTTAGTATCTTACGAGCCGTTATTGGTTTCGGTTCAACTATAATTATCGCTAAAAAACTAGGCCCAGTAGAATTTGGACAAATCCAATATGCTTTTGCAATACATTATTTATTACAGCTCTCAGAACTATTCTCCCACCCAAGCATTGTTAAAAAATTATTAATTGAAAAAGAATTTCCTCATGATGCAATCATGGGCTCCTCCTTTATAATCAGTTTAATGACGACGGCCGCTGTACTCTGCACAACTCTATTAATTTCATCCGCTCTGTATGAAAATCAATTCTTACTCTATGTGTTTTTAGCCGCTCAAATAGGAGTCATAGCAAGGCCATTTAATAATATTTCTTTTTACTATGACTCAATATTACAATCCAAAAAGAGTAGTTTCTCTCAGTTCTTTGGAAGTTTTTTATCCAATATCACCAGAGTAATTGCTTTAGCATTGACGTCAAATTTAATTATTCAATCACTACTTTTTTCAGCTCAGTTCTTTATAACCAGCATTTCAAACATCATTATTTACTTCAAAGATACCAACTCAATTTTTAATTGGTACCTTAATAAAACGATTATTATTGAGATTTTAAAAAAGAGCACTCCGCTTTTTTTTACAGCACTAACTTCAATTATCTTTATGAAAATTGATATTGTTATGCTTGAGCATCTTGCCTCAACAAGCTCGGTTGGAATTTACAGTGTCGCTGTAAAGCTCTCAGAGCCGTGGTTTTTTTTTAGTGGAGCAATCATTACGAGCTTCTTTCCAAGTGTTATCCTTGCAAAAAAGAAATCAATAAAAGGGTACTATTATAAACTCACACGTTTAAACTCACTTCTCTTCGCAATGGGAATATTCATTTCAGTAGTAATGAGTCTTACTGCTTATTACTGGATTCATTACCTTTTTGGAGCTGAATATCATCAAGCAATTCAAATTTTGCAAATTCATATTTGGGGACTCACTTTTCTTTTTTGGAGCAGCTTACAGCATTTATGGGAGGTCAAGGAGAACTTTCTCAAATTTGCACTCATAAAAGCAATCTCAACTTCGACTCTCAATGTTCTGCTTAATTTTTATCTTATTCCAAAATATTCAGGTTTAGGTGCAGCATACGCCACTGTTATATCGTACTTTGTCGTTGGAATCCTATTTAATATTACGTCTAAAAAGTCTCGTAAATATCTCAAAATACAACTTAAGTCGATCCTCGTATATAAGTACCTATCCCTAAAAGAATTTAGAGAGCTTTTTTAAAGAAGCCCTTAAAGGCTATGCTAGCCAGTAAGTATAAATTTGGTTATATTTTTTAAATGAGAATAGGATTTAGTACAATATTCAGTTATAGACCCCACGTTCAGCAAGTGTATTACCTCTCAAAACAACTGAAAAATGCCGGGCATGATGTATTTTACTTAAACTGTAATTCATCTCTTCCCACTTGCTATACATTAGAGCTAAGACCAAACAACAGACTCAAAGAGTGTTTAAAATGCCAAGTAGGTTCATTAAAGAGCTATACCAAAGAAAACTTAACCTTTATAAATAAAGATTGCCAAGAGCAACTCTCACCTGATCTTTTAGATAAGCTGACTCAATCCAGTAGCTATACCTTAAGTCGTATAGAAGACCCAAAAGATATCTCTTCGAAACAAGTTATTGAGTTACAAAAAAAGCTTCACCCTACGGTTGAAATCGTTTATGCAAATGGTAAGAAATGGATAAAAGATAATGAACTCGATTATGTCTTTTTTTTCAATGGAAGAATGGATGCAACGAATGCTTTAAAACAAGCTTGTGAGAACAGTGAGATACAATATTGCTCAGTTGAAAGACCGTTGTTTGCGAATGGATTACAATTAAACTTTAATGAAAATTGTCTTTCCTTAAAAACACTAAGTGACCTGCAAAATAAATATATTGATAAAGCTTTAACCCATGATCAGGCTTCCCAAGCGGCGAGCCTGATTACAAGCCGATTTATTAATAAAAACAACCTCGAGTGGAGAAGTTTTAACAAAAACTCTGTAAATGAGAGTTGGCCAACCCAAGGAAGTGGAAAAAAAATACTTATCATGCCATCAAGTAGAAATGAAGTCTGGTCAGAGTTCGACTGGCGTAACGATTGGCTGGAGTTTCCTCAAATCTTTGAAAAAATCATTGAAAAGATTAGTCAAACCTACGGAGGAGATTATTCAAATTGTATCTTACGCTCACATCCAATTTGGGCGCAAAATGTAGGAGGCATGGATGGGTAGAAAATTATAGACTACTACAAAGAATGGTGTGAAAAAAAGAACATCTGTTTTATAGAGCCTGAGTCTAAAATAAGCT
>JABJPQ010000348.1 GCA_018663815.1 Halobacteriovoraceae bacterium
GACTAAGCCTAAGAATAAAATGAAGATAAAAATACCACCTTCAATTAATGCCACGACGCCAACTTGTTTGAAGACGTATGCCCATGGCAATAAGAATGCTGCTTCCACAGAAAAGAGCAAAAAGAGCAGTGCAAAAATATAATAGTTAGCACCAAAGCGGATCCAGGTTTCACCGATGGTGTCCTCACCACACTCATAGGGGCTGGCTTTTGTTTCTGAAGGATTTTGAGGGGCCATAAGTCTTGAGACGAGAAGACCAGATCCGACAAGGAGTAATCCGACCAAGAAAAACAGTAAAATAAAAATATAATTCATAAAATATCTCTATTATTTAAAACACTAATTAAACATAAGAAAACTTTAGTGATTGTGTTTTTCTTTGTCCATGCTTTTTGTCAACTATTTTAGGACAAGGCATAATATTAAATTCTAAACATGAGCTTAAGAATCTTTGACATCTCCAAGCTAGCTTGGGATAATTGGTAAAATTTTTTACCCATTAGGATATATTAAATGAATTCAACAGAAATTGATTATGTAACAATTCGTTTCTCTGGTGACTCTGGAGACGGTATGCAATTAACGGGAACTCAGTTCTCAAACACATCTGCTATGATGGGAAATGATCTATCAACATTTCCTGATTTTCCAGCCGAGATTCGTGCTCCTCAGGGGACGATCGCAGGGATATCTGGCTTCCAAGTCAATTTTGGAGCCGTAGATATTTTTACTCACGGTGATGAACCTCATGCGTTAGTGGCCATGAATCCAGCTGCGTTAAAAGCTAATCTAGCTGACATTAAGTTGGGCGGAACGATTATAGTTAATAATGACGCTTTTACTGAACTGAACTTAAAAAAAGCAGGCTATACTAGTGACCCCCTTGAGTCGGATGAGATGACCAAGTATAAATTGGTTAAGGCTAATTTGACTTCCCAAACCATAGAAGCATTAAAAGATATTGATATTGATAAAAAATCTAAATCAAGATGTAAGAACTTTTATGCCCTTGGGATGACATATTTTATTTATACCAGAGATATGAAGCCAACTCTTAAATGGATTGAACAAAAATTTGCGAAATATCCAGACTTGGTTAAAGCAAACTCTATAGCTTTAAAAACAGGTTATAATTTTGCAGAAACAATTGAAGTTATTAATGAGCCATATATTATTAAGCCAGCTGCAATTGAGCCAGGGACTTACCGTCAAATAAATGGTAATACTGCTACGGCGTGGGGCTTGATGTGTGCAGCTGAAAAAGCGGAGCTTGAGCTTTTCTTAGGTTCTTATCCAATTACACCTGCGACTGATATTTTACATGAACTTGCAAAATTTAAACATCTTGGAGTTAAAACATTTCAAGCGGAAGATGAAATAGCTGGAATTTGTTCGGCCATTGGAGCAAGCTTTAGTGGCGACTTGGGTCTTACGACTTCCTCAGGACCAGGTATTGCTCTAAAAGGTGAAGCACTTAATTTAGCTATCATGTTAGAGATTCCTTTGGTGGTAGTAAATGTTCAAAGAGGTGGGCCATCTACTGGGCTTCCAACTAAAACTGAACAATCAGATCTTTTACAAGCGTTAGGTGGAAGAAATGGTGATAGTCCAATGATTATCGTTGCCGCTAAAAGCCCTAGTGACTCTTTTCACATGGCTTATGAAGCAGCTCGTCTTTCAATTGAACATATGACTCCATGTATGCTTTTAACTGATGGTTATATTGCTAATGGTTCTGAGCCTTGGAAACTTCCAAATACAGATACTGATTATCGTAAGATTAAAGTCCAAAGAGCCAGCGAAAGTGAAATCGTTGATGGAAAATATCTGCCTTACCTAAGAGATGCAAAAACACTCGTTAGAAAATGGGCTATTCCGGGTATGAAAGGATTTGAACACCGAGTAGGTGGTTTAGAGAAACAAGTTGATACTGGAAATGTATGTTATGAGCCAGCAAATCACGAAACGATGACTCATATTCGTCGCGATAAAGTTCAAAACGTTCAAAACAATATTCCCAAACAAGAAGTTAATGGTAAAGAGTCGGGAGATATTTTACTGATCACTTGGGGTGGAACATATGGTGCATGTCACTCAGCGATGCATACATTAATTGCAGAGGGAAAAAATGTTTCCCATATGCATATTAGTTATATTAATCCAATGCCAAGCAACGTCGGTACTATCATTAATGGTTTTAAAAAGGTTATTGTGGCAGAACTTAATTGTGGTCAGATGAAAGATGTTATTAACGCTAGATTTAATTGTAATGCTAGCGGATATAATAAAGTTCAAGGGCTACCGTTTAAGATCGCAGAAATAAAAGGCATGATTAATAGAGAGCTTGAGCAATTATAACTTTAAATTAAAAAATACAAAAATAGGTTTAACAATGACTGAAAATCCAAAACTAACGAAAAAAGACTTTGTAAGCAATCAAGAAGTAAAATGGTGCCCCGGCTGTGGAGATTACGCCATTTTATCATCAGTCCAACTTGCTATGGCCCAACTAGGCGTTCAACCGCATAATGTTGCAGTCATCTCTGGAATAGGTTGTTCATCAAGATTTCCCTATTATGTAGATTCATTTGGGATGCATTCTATTCACGGAAGGGCCCCTGCAGTTACTTCTGGGGTAAAAATCGCAAATCCAGCGCTTGATGTTTGGATGATTACTGGTGATGGAGATAGTTTATCTATTGGTGGAAATCATTTTATTCATATTTTAAGACGTAATATTGATATTAATATTGTTCTTTTTAATAACCAAATTTATGGTCTTACTAAAGGTCAATATTCTCCGACATCAAAGCAGGGAACTGTTACGAAATCCAGCCCTTATGGATCGTTAGATAGAACTTTTAATCCGGCCGAACTGGCGATGGGAAGTGGAGCTACTTTTTATGCTAGAACGATGGATACAGACCCTAAGCATATGATAGAAACTTTTAAAGCAGCTCATGCCCACAAAGGAACGAGTCTCGTAGAAGTGCTACAAAATTGTGTTATTTTTAATGATAAAGTTCATGAACAATATACAGCGAGAGCAACTCGGGATGATTATTCAGTCAGACTTGAAGCTGGAAAGCCATTAGTTTTTGGTAAAGATAAAAATAAAGGTCTTATCTTAAAAGGATTTAGTCTTGAGGTCGTTACCATTGGTGAAGATGGAATTACTGAGGCGGATCTCGTTGTACATGATCCATCAAGTAGAGCACTTGCTCAAATGTTAGCTGATCTACATGCCCCTGAAAAACCAGTTGCGATTGGTGTTCTAAGACAAGTTGAAGAAGAAGTTTATGAAACAGAACTTGTTAAGCAGATGGATTCCGTTGTTGCTAAAAAAGGAAAAATGAATATTAAAGAATTGATTAACTCTGGGGAGACTTGGACTGTTTAATTTTTTTTCTTTTTTAAATAATAAAAAAGCCATACTTTAAATATGGCTTTTTTTATTACAATAAATTGATTTGTAAGTGACTACTCGCCATCCTCACCAATAGAAGCTACTGGACATTCTTCAATTTGCTCACGACATGCTTCAATTTCTTCATCTGTTGTTGGTTGTTTTTTTACATAAGCATTTCCATCATCATCTTCTGCGAAAAAATCAGGCGCACCATTGTAACAAACATTACAGGCAATACATCCTTCGCCGTTATCGTCATCCGGGTGAGTACAGTAAAATTTTCCTGCAATATTTTGTTCGTGTTTCATCTCTTTGTTGGCCATAAAGTTCTCCTAAAAATAAGTTGATTTTAAATTATTAATATAAATTAAGTCCAGTATAAGGCCTATTTCTTGATTCGGGAATAGTGAAAATTATGACTATCTTTTAGGGAGGCTGAAAAGAATTACTAGGCCATAGAAAATAATACACACTTGGTTGTGCCGCGCGTAGATGTCATGTATTGCTACGCTAAATTTCTATGGGGGAAAATTATGTTTAAGACAATCTTATCGTGTACATTTTTTATTTTAATGACTCAATCCAGTTTAGCACAAGTTGAACAGAGTGAAGTTTATGAGCTTGATTTTACAATGAAACAAGAATCTGAATTTTCACAGTTAGATATTTCAATTCTCAAAGATATGGGGCTTATTAAAACAGAGGAATGGACCCGTCCGGCTCATATGGGTGAAACTATTTTTATGCCTGTTGATGAAGGCTATGGTGATCAGTTTAAGCCAAGACTATTTAAAGTAAGTAAGAAGTATGGGCTTAGAGTCGTTCCAGTTATGAACCGACATGGGGATTTCAGAATTCAATTTAGCCGTTATAAATTGCCATTAGAGTAATTTGAACAAGTAGCTTAATAGTTACGTAATTTTGGTGTCATTATTACA
>JABJPQ010000446.1 GCA_018663815.1 Halobacteriovoraceae bacterium
CACAAAAATGAAAGGTATTCTCCTCTCTAGAGCGAAAGATGCTAATAACGATACACTCTATAGTCCCATTTATGATCTTAAAAATAATGCGAATAGAGACTTTGCCTTAAGTGTATTGTGGAAAGTAAGAAAAAACTTAGAATCGCTAAATAGAAAGCGGCTTAAGTTAGGAAAAAGTCCTGTTGTTAATATAGATCATTTTGTTTATGAGGCTAGAAAAAGCTTAGATGAAGAATCACTTATTTCGTCAGATCTAACCCGTGCACTCATCAAAACATGTAAGAAGATGTGTAAAAATCCTAGATCTGGGATTGATGCCATTCGAAAAGCATTAGAAGATAAAGGTTTCAACTAGGTTTATATAACTAATAATCATCTTTATTACTACCAAGGTTGGCCATCACCAAAAAATTGTTTATACTTAGCAAATGAGTGAACTTCATGAATTTGTTATAAAAAATATGGCTAAATTTTCAGCTGTTTCCTGTCGAAAACTCTATGGTCTAGAAGCATTTTATTTAAGCAATATGCCCTTTTTAGTAATTTCATCAAATGAACAGATTGTGGTTTGGGTAGAGGATTTTGAAGTTAAAGCGAGTCTGTTAAAAATCTCTCAGGTCTCGCAGTGGATGTTAAATGATAAATTAATGGAGAATTGGTTTGTTCTTCCTAAGACTTATAATAAAAAGAAAAACAAATTATCTCCAATTCTAGAAATGACTTCAAAAGTACTGCTAAATCCTAAAAAGAAAAAACGAAAAGCTAAATCGCATAAAATCAAGAAACCAGTTAAGAAAAATTTAGTGAAAGCTGTGATTAAAGAAAAAAAGCCTTCATTTTTTAAAAGAATATTTAAGTTTTAGACTAACTATGCATAGGTTAACTATTCTCTTTATGTACTCGTTGGTATATTGTGCCTTTAAAGACCTACAGGAGGATCAATATGAACCTATCTCAAGACCCTATGCTTCCAAAGCTTAAAGAAGCACTAAAGAAAGTACAAACAAAAAACTCTGATCAATTCTATGCATGGAAAATTATCATAGAAGACAAAAAATCATTACAAACCTTAATGGTTGGTAAAGAACTGAGCCCATTTGAAAAATATCAAAACAGAGATGTACAAGACCATTCATATAATATAGAGATTTTCTCACGTCATAGTGAGCCACAAGTAATGGGAAATGCCATTTTTACAATCGATCCTCTTGGAGACTTGAACGCTCAAGTTGAAAAAACATTTTCTAATTCACTTATGGTAAGTAATAAAGCATGGGACCTAGCTAAGAAATCTAATGGCGAGTACGAAGCGGTTTTAACGAATGATCCCGTGATTGCTGAGAGCATCACCAATGCCCACGAAAAACTTCTTTTAGAAATCGATGATAAGGTAAAGACTCTAGATAAAGTTAAAGTGAACAGTGGTGAGTTATTTACTAATTTAAAAACAACATACTTCGAGATGTCTACTGGTCTTGCAGGCACAAAGGAAAACTCCGACATCTACTTTGAAATCGCTTTAGAAAAGTTGCCACTGCCTAACACCCAAGAAGTCTTAAAGTACAAGAATGCAATAAGCATTGAAGATGCTAACTTATCTCGTTTTATTAACGAAGTCGTTGAAGAGACTTTAAGCATTAAAGAAACTCAACTTCCAAAAACTAATGATAATGCAGTCATTATGATCGATGGTGAAGCAATTGCTGATCTGATGAAAGAGCTAGTTACTCAATTTTGTGCCTCAAAAGAATATGAAAAATCACCATTTATGACTGGTGGAGATTCTGTTTTTAAAGGGAAGAAGATATCGACTTCAAACCAGCTTAATATAACACTTGACCCAACTGTTCCTGTTATGGCCATGTCTACTCCTTTTACTTCAGAGGGAATGAAGCCAGTCAAAGCGGAAATTGTTCGCGATGATAAGGTGATGACCCAGTTGATTAGTAATCGTATCGGCCAATACCTAGAAAAAGAGCCAAACTATATTGCAGGTAATATAATTGTCGTCCAGGGGGATTCTTCTAAGGAAGAGATAATAAACTCACTTGGTTCAAGAGAGTTTATTGAGATTTTATCATTTTCTTCTCTTTTAATTAATCCAAATACTCTTACATGGAGTAGTGAAATTAAATTAGGAAAGCTTTGGAAGGACGGGAAAGTAACGGCCATGATTAAAGGTGGCGTTGTTTCCGGTGATATCAAAGAGAACTTGTCCAATTTCAAATTTAGCAATGAAACAATCAAGAAAAACAATACTGGTGGAGGATTTTACCCTCCCAGTGGTTATGTCGGACCTAATCATATGTTGATAGAGTCTGGTGTAAAGATAGCGGGAGAATAAAATGAGACCAATATTTCCAATACACTTACAAAAAACAAGAGACTTAATGCCTCAACTCCTTGAGACTCTAGAGAAAGGTCGTGAAAATGATTGGTATGCTTTTGTTTGGTTAGAAGAGTCAAATAATATGCAGTATATATCGGCGAATACAGAGTCCGCTTCTGAGAGTTCAGATCGCGGCATTGTTATGAGAATCTTTGTTGATGGTCAGAATTTTGAAAAATCTTCTAACCAACTCGATCCAGAATCCCTAATATCAATGGCCAAGAAATTTAGATCTGAAATTGATTCAAAGTTCTTAACTGTTGTTGGTAAAGGTTACAAACCTATTTCGTGGAATGCTGAGAAAGAAGTTGGTATGAGTAACGAGTTCATATCTCAACTTAAAACTGATCTTTCAAATAAATCCGAAGTACATCTTTCACCAAATTGTAAGCAAAATCCGTTTGATTCTGACATTGAAAAACTAAAAGAGATTGCAACTAATACAAGAGCTAATTTATTAAAAATAACTAAAAAAAATATTGAAGAAAATTCTAGCTTTGAAGATTTGGCAGATATAAAAACGATGATTAGACAAAATGTATTAACACACGTTTTTGTTGATAGAGAAAAGAACATGTCTCAAGTCATTCCAACAACAGTGAGTTTCTCAATGGGAATGACTCAAGCTGGGCAAGTAGCACGCGCTATCGCTGGAGGACTAGGTGGACTCGAATTAACTGAACTCTCCGAAGAAGATAAAATTGAAGTTACTTTTAGGTCGTTACAATTAGCGAAAGCTAAGAAGTTAGCCCCAGGAAGATATAAAGTTATTTCTGGACCTGATGTAACGGGTGTTATTGCTCACGAAGCTTTTGGACATACACAAGAGGGTGATACCTGGATGAAGGGAAGAAGTATTGCAATGGACCTTCACCATTCGAAAACAAAAGTTGGTAATGATCAAGCCAGTATTATAAATCATCCGGATATGTTTTCTATGGATGATATGGATCATGGAACAAACGGCTCTTACTTTTTTGATCACGAGGGGCAACTTGCTAGACCTCAAACGATACTTGATAAGGGTATGCTTTCTTCACCCATGACGGATCTAACTTCGGCTACAAAGTTAAATGTACCAAGAACTGCAAATGGAAAAAGAGAAAGTTGGCGTCGCCCTTTAATGGCCAGACAAACGAATACTTACTTCACAGCAGGGGATAAAACAGTTGATGAGCTTA
>JABJPQ010000448.1 GCA_018663815.1 Halobacteriovoraceae bacterium
TACAATATTTTTGAAGTTACTCACGAGCAATTGAAATTTGGTAGTTTTGGCAAAAAAAAGACGCAACTGTGCGACCTCTAGGGCCAGCGACCGTGAAAAACGGCCGAATAAAAATTGCTTTGGAAAAAATTGTCAGATTGTGAGAAAGTTTCTCGCGGATTTGGGATAACAAACTTATTTGTTAAATGGATTCACAAGATCTTTAGTCATATACCGAATAAAATGGAGAGATTTTAAAAAAATGGAGCGACAGAAGAGACTCGAACTCTCAACCCCCACCATGGCAAGGTGGTGCTCTACCAATTGAGCTACTATCGCGTTGAAGAATGAGTCATAATAAATTCACTCTTCTCATCTGTCAATTTATCTAAGATAAGTTTATAGCATAACTTTTTTTATCAAATCTAGAAATCTAACCTTTGCAGGCTCAGTTGCTGTGCCAATATTTTCGCTAGTTGTCGACTCATCATCGGCCATAGAGCAAAATCCATCATTTGTTTCGCTCGGAAATGATCTTGTAAACTGGACTTCCTGAGTTGCTTGTCCCAAAGAGTCATAAATCATCCCAGTTCTTTGAAAACGATATCCTTGTGCCTGCGCATACTCAAAATCACAATATGGAAGGGACATAATTGAGATTTCTACATAGTTTAGAATAAATTTATTATTTGTATCAACCGAGCCAAAGGCTTCCGCCAGGTACTCGATCCCATATTTATAGCCAGCTCCTTGAACAATAGGACCATGATAAAACTTTAAATATTTGACTTGATCTTCTCGTTCTTGCATGACCCCTGTGCTTTCAAGGTCTTGAGCTAGCTCTAAGAGTTCTGAACTAAATTGTGTTGATGCCATGATACTAGAGCTAAAGAAAATAAAAGATAATAAAATATACTTCATAAAAAATCCTTTTTTAATCGAGTTATATTTACGTATAAACTATTATACCAGTACCTACTTTGAGAACCAGCCCTAGTACTTTTAGGAAAATACTTCCCTAAAATTCATTTTTTTCGCAATGAATTATATAGCCAGATGATTATTGTGGTGCTAACTACATCGTATGAAAAATCAAACGAACTCACGTAGAGAATTTATTAAATTTTTAGGCCATGGCTCTTTAGCCTTAAGTTCACTAAACTTACTGAGCTCCTGCTCAAGTAATAATATTAAAGCAAGCCCATTTCCCTCTTTTAAAGACGACGTCATACTTGCTGACGGTCTAAGTTACTATCCAATAATTAGTTGGAATGATCCTATGAATTCAAAAGAAGTTTTTGGATTTAATAACGACTACATCAATATTCAAATGATAAACGCAAATGAATTAATCATGTGGGTTAATCACGAATACATTAGCCCTTTATTTGTCTCGGGTCTTGAACGAACAAAAGAGAACGTCGATATAGAAAAATCTCTGGTTGGTGGCTCGCTGATTAAATTAAAAAAAGAAAACAATAAATGGAAATTTATCTATAATGATCAACATAACAAAGGGGTACGTGGTAATACAATGATCCCTTTTGCAAATAATGTCTCCGTTCGGGGCAGTAAAGTTGTTGAAGGAACTTTGGCCAATTGTGCTGGGGGAAAAACTCCATGGAATACCTTTTTAACTTGTGAAGAAAACTATGATGGATTTTATGGTGAAAGAGACCGTAAAACCGATCAAATTAAAAGCAATAATTTCAGTGTCGGCTGGCAAACATTTTACCCTAAAAACTTACCAGAACACTATGGTTGGGTAGTAGAGATTGACCCCTTTACAGGTCAAGCAAAAAAACACACCAACCTGGGACGCTTTGCCCATGAAAGTGCAACTTGTGTTACGTCAAAAGATAAAAAAGTTGTTGTCTACTCTGGCGATGACAGAAATGATGAACACCTTTATAAGTTTGTATCAAAAACAGATTATAATCTTACTTCCGGCATTTTGTATGTTGCCAATATTAAGCAAGGAAAATGGCTTCCATTGGACCTTAACCTATCCCCTATTTTAAAAAAGCACTTCAAGTCTCAACTTGATGTGGTTACTTATCCTAGAGAAGCTGCCAAAATTTTAGGAGCGACTCCGCTTAACCGTCCTGAAGATATTGAAGTTCACCCTATAACTGGCGATGTTTTTATTGCGCTTACTAATAATAAGCCTAAAGGTGATTTTCACGGAAGTATTTTAAAGATTTCAGAAAACAACAATCTTCATAGCTCTACAGAATTTACAAGTGAAACGTTTATAAGTGGTGGTAAAGAAGCGGGATTTTCATGTCCAGACAATATGGCCTTTGATTCAAAAGGAAATTTTTGGATATCAACAGATATTAGTGGTAGTGCCGTTGGATCAGATCCATATAAGCCTTTTGGCCACAACGGGCTTTTCGTCATACCTGCCCATGGAAAAAATGCTGGAAAAGTGATTCAATTTGCTTCTGCTCCTGTAGCAGCAGAGTTTACAGGTCTATGCTTTGACCCAACAGAGAAGACTCTTTTTGTTTCAGTCCAACACCCCGGTGAAACAACTAAGGACTTAAATAAGCCTACTAGTCACTGGCCGAATGGAACAGGCATTCCCAAGCCAACAGTCATTGCTATTGAAGGAAAATTTTTAACTCAAATTACTCAGGGGTAATCTCAGCCGCAGGGTCAATTTTTTCCATTCTCTTCTCACTAGTCGAGATCAGAATAGACATAATCGGACTGATTAGATTGAAAAATGCAAATGGTAGATATGTCATTGTTGCAATTCCCATAACAGAGCTAAAATAAGCGCCACAAGTATTCCAAGGAACAAGAACTGAAGTAACAGTAGCTCCGTCCTCTACGGCCCGAGAGAGATTTTTAGGATGAAGATTATAATCTTTATAAGCAGACTTATACATTCTACCTGTTAAAACTATCGCTATATATTGATCACTGGTAGTTAAATTGAGAAAAACCGAAGTACCAATTGTTGAAGCCACTAAACTTGTAACACCACTTACAACCTTTAATACCGTTTCCGCAATTTTTTGAATCATCCCTGTGACTTCCATCATTCCACCGAAAACCATGGCCATAATAATGAGCCAAATAGTATTGAGCATTCCACTCATGCCTCCGCGGGAAAATAGTTTATCTATAAGTTTATGACCTGTGGTTGATTCAAAACCGCTATAGGTTGTTTTCATAATCATTTTATAAGTATTAGCTACGGAGAAATCACTTCCTGACAATCTTACTAAAAGGTCTTGTTGAAAAATTAAAATATAAACAACTCCCAGTATTGTTCCGGCCAATAATGCTGGAAGCGCAGGGACTTTCTTCTTAACTAATATGAACACAATTAACGGAAGGGTAAAAAGCCACAAAGAAATATTAAAGTTCTTATCTATTAAACCTACAACCTGCTCTATATCACCTGGATTAAGATGATCTCCCGAATAAAAAAGACCCAAAATAATAAACAAAATCAACGAGATAATAAAAGAAGGAAATGTCGTGTAGGTCATATGTTTTATATGACTGAAAAGATCTGTTCCGGCCATGGCCGGTGCTAAGTTTGTGGTATCTGACAGAGGAGACATTTTATCTCCAAAGTATGCTCCTGAAACAATTGCTCCAGCAATCATACCATCTGGAATTTGTAGTGTTTGTCCAATCCCTACTAAGGCGACACCAACTGTTCCAACAGTAGACCAAGAACTTCCCGTGGCCAA
>JABJPQ010000449.1 GCA_018663815.1 Halobacteriovoraceae bacterium
AGTTGAAGCTTCATAACAAACGTCCATGATGCTTACGATTTGAGAGTATTGACCAGCGTTGAATGTTACTTGAGCAGCAGTTTCTTTTACAGAAAAGTCAGCTTTGATTTCTTCCCAGCTTGAAGATGGGTTAAGACCTGCAACAGCTACAGAGCTAAGTACTAAAGATGCGATTAATGCGATTGTTTTCATAATTCCTCCTATAGAATTTATTTTAAAAAGTATTTTCTTGTTGCAACAGATATAGAAAACAGGTGTGAAAAAGTCCCGAAAAACAAGTTTGTTAAAAAAAAATGAAGGACAAAGGTCTTGAGCGCTGCGGCAATGCAGGACATGTCTGGCTTTTTTACATAACTTACTTATGTTTATTAACAAAGATTATTCTTTCTAGTAGAAGAGAGTTAATGAGAGAGAGGACTAGTTTAGACAATAATGTAGCGAATAATCCTATTCAATGTGGATTAAGTAGCGTTGTAGCAGCAGATTTAAAGCTGAAGCTTAGTGAGTTTAAAGACCCAAAGAAGGGCTTACGAATTTTGTCTGAACAGATGGGTATTCACCCTAAAACTTTGAGACGCTTAATTGCACAAGAAAATAGACCAGGCTATTTAACTTTATATAAAATTTACCGAATTATCTTCTCAACCAGTAATGACACTGAAATTTTAAAGCTTGTCCCTAAAGTTGTTGCAGATGAAATTAAAAAACTTAATCCTAAAAAACTATCTAAAGAAGTTACATTTTCATCTAATGTTGAAAAAGTATTACTGAACGACCCGGTTGCACTCGAGATTTATTTTCTAGCGGGGACAGCGCCTATAAGTAAGGATATGGTTGCGTTTCGTTTTGGAACCTACGGGAGTAATAAACTAAAGTCATTACTTAAAGATCGTATTTTGCAAGTTTTAGAAAGTGGAATGATCTCACTGGGTGAGAACCGAACGAACTTTTCTCCTGAGCTTATCAAGATGTGTGGAATCCAATTAACCGAGCACTATAGCAAACCAGTCTGCACGGATGAAATGGGACAAAATTATTTGGCAATTTATGGAAGTTCCTTAAGTCAAGATGCATATAATGAATGGCTGCGTATCGATGAGCAAGCTTATTATAAAAAGGCTGAGCTCGCTAAGCAGGCGTCTTCTAAGGGCTCAATAAGAGCGTATACTTTTATCTCGACAGATACTCTTACACAACAAAAGTAGCTAAGCCGCTTTTTTGAATGAGTTTGGATTTGGAATATTAATGATTTCCTCTGATTTATATCGGCCAGAACATTCGTCTATAGAGCCCTTAAGAATGGCAGCTTTGAATGCATTATCTATTTTTAACCATTTTTCAGAGATCCACTCAGGAGCATTGGCCTCTTTAAGCGCTTCAACCATGTAGGCTTCTCGTACATCCCACATGTCTTCTTGAATAAATATGTGAGGGTGAGCATCTTTTGGTGATCGTCCACAGTATTTTTGTGGGCCACCCAGAGCTCCGACGATAAAATCGGTCTGTTGAGATGTAATGATATCTTGATCGACATCAACAAATATTTGACTTAGCCAAGGGTCATCAAAAAGTTTGTCATAGAAAATTTCGTTGACCTTGGTAATTAATTCTGTGAGTTCTTCATCTGACATATTCATGGTTATCTATTCGGAAACTTTCTCTAGAGGCTTAAGAAAAAACAAAAAATATTTCTTAGGCTAGAAGTATTACAGTTAGTTACTGATCTGAATTAATAGTATTTGGTTGAAAATTTTGAGTAAAATCATTTAGTTTTACTCTCGTTGTCTTTGTTTTAAAGTTTTGGCTTTGGGTGGATTCGTAATCTTCGTGATCCCTTGAGGACTCAATATCATTAAGAGCTGCACTGTAGTTAATATTTCCAAGGTCTTTTATGTTTAGTTTGTTAGCGTAACTATTTAGGCTCGTGAGGCTTATAATAACTGTGATGCTTAGGACTAGAGTCGCTTTCATTGCTATACCTTGTTGTTGAGTTCTATTTGATTATAAGGGAGAATTGGGCACTCTCAAAGTGAGATGTAGAAAATATAGAGATGTTGATTATTGTCTATGTTTTAGACAGCTAGCTTAAGTCTGTTGTTTCTGAGCGATTGTGTCCTATTAATTTCGGAGCGAAAGTG
>JABJPQ010000572.1 GCA_018663815.1 Halobacteriovoraceae bacterium
AACACGTTGATTGGCTCTTAATATTAAAAGGGGCACCGTTTTTCCGCGAGGATTATCTTCCTTAAATTGCTCATACGTATAAGTGTCTTTTAATTCTGTCGATCTAAAAGTCCAGCCAAAATGAAATCGCTTTAGCATATTTTCAAATAAAGCATTCTCTGAATCATCTAGTGTATAATAGTCTTTAATCGTTAATCCATGTTGTTGGCTAAAATCGTCAACATGCTTAGGGATTTGATAAACATGCTCAGCTCCAAAAACATGTTTAAGTTTGTGACAAACAAGTGAGTTATAAGAATCATCCTCTGAAGTCGTAATTAAATAATCAAAGCGAGAAATATCAGGCTCTCCATACTCCAAATCATTTAAAATATAACCAAAGTACGTTTCGATACCTTTCATTCTTGCAACAGTTAGTTTGTACCAAGATGAATCTGTAATCATCACCGGTAAACCTAGATCATGTAGCTTCTCGGCGAGTTGGACACTCCATTGATTTGCACCAACAATCAAAACACCATGCTCCCCATAATTTTTTAAATCAAGCTTTTCGGCTAAAAAGTTAAGCCAAAAGCTATGGATAATAACTGTTAAAAGTATGACTGAAAAAATAACGGGAAGAATATACTTTGCTTCATCGTAACCGAGCTCATACAACCCCCCTCCAATTGCACCGGCCACTGAGGCAGCAACAATTCCTCTAGGGCCATATAAGCCAATCAGCACCCTTTCTCTAAGGCGCATATTAGATTTAATCGTGGCGACAAAAATACCTATCGGACGAATAACAAAAGCGAGCATAAATATTAAAAGATAATGGCGCCAATCAAGCCCATACCATACTTTTAAATCTAAGGATGCTGACAAAATGATAAAGACGGTTGAAACCGTAAAAATAGAAATTGATTCTCCAAAATTTTTTAATTCTTTTAAAGAAGCATAATGCGAGTTACCCAGCAAAATCCCAAAAAGTGTTATCGTTAGCAGGCCAGAGCCTTTTTGAAAGTGTTCGGACAAGATAAAGAGTATGAATATAAATGAAATAATAATGGGTTGTTTTAAAAACTCAGGCAGTAGAGCTCTTTTTGAAAGCCATGAGATGAGATAACTAACGGAGAAACTTAATACAAAAGAAATAATTATTATTTTTAAAATACTTAGAGCAATAAATTGAGCTCCACTCATACTGCCAGAGAAAACTATATATTCATAAACCAAAACAGCAATTATAACGCCGATAGGATCATTAACAATCCCTTCCCATTTCAGATAAGTTGAAACAGACGTTTTGAGCTTTGCCTCTCTTAAAGCAGGTAAAATTACTGTTGGTCCAGTAACGATTAAAATTCCTGCGATTAAAAGACTCACCTGCCAACTTATTCCTGCTATATAATGAGCAGCTACGGCTCCCATAAACCAGTTTAGCACGACCCCTAATGAAAAGAGTCTCATCATGCCCTTAGGTCTTTTTTTAAACTCCTGAAATTTTAAAAGTAGCCCACCCTCAAATAATATTAAAGCAACACCTAACTCTATAAATGGGTGTAGCAAATCTCCAAAGACTCTCTCTGGCTGTAGTATTCCAAAAACTGGTCCGGCTAAAATACCCAACGAAGTTAGCAATACAATAACAGGAATTCTCATTCGCCATGCAATCCACTGGGAAAAAATTCCAAGTAGAAATACAATGCCTAGATTTTCTAACAATTGATGGCCCATGCAGTATAGAATATAGACTCTTACATAAAAAAAACACCTTTTTTTACTTTTTCAACGCGGCTTGCCTATCAATGATATTACTAATACTGATATATTAATGCGCATATGAACTGTAAGAATGATCAATGTAGTGGTTGTCAAATGCGCGACCTTGGAATATTTTGCGATTTATCAGAATCAGCTCTTAACGATCTGTCTGAGCACAAAGTCTCAAATATCTACAAAAAAGGGCAAACCCTTTTTATGCAGGGTAATCCTCCCTTTGGAATGTACTGTATTTCAAGTGGTATCGTAAAAATCACCCAAGTTGGCTCCGACGGTAAAGAATCCATTGTTAGACTTGCTAAGCCTGGAGATACGGTAGGCCATAGAAGTTTATTTTCCGAGCAATCATACAAAGCAACAGCAACTGCAGTACAAGAAACAAAAGTTTGTTTCTACGACAAAAAATATATTCAAAAACTGGTTAAAGAGCAGCCAACTATCGCCTATAATATCATCAGTCGCCTTGGAAGAGATCTTGGTGCAGCAGAGCAAAAATTAACTTCATTTTCTCAAAAAAATGTCCGTGAAAGGCTGGCTGAACTTCTTCTCATTTTAAAGGAAGGATACGGTGAAAAAGTTGACGGCCGAATCAAACTCAACATTAAACTAACTAGAGAAGAGATGGCGTCAATGATTGGAACAGCTTCTGAAACGCTTATTCGATTTTTTACCGAATTAAAGAATGAAGGGTTAATTGAGCAAGAAGGTAAAATAATTTTTATCCTTGATGAAGAAAAACTACTTGATTTCGCTAATATTCCGTCTTAACTGTCCCTTTACTGATATTTATCATTCTTAAATTTCAAGAAATTAACTATGCTTATTAGATGAGAAATCTAGCAAAAATCATTCAACTTTCAAAAGAACAACAAGAGTTTTTCTCTAATTTTTCAGAAGAACATACTTATAATACCCCTGCACAAATTATCTACCGTGGCCAAATCCCCCATGCTGCTTATATTTTAACGGAGGGTAAAGTTCTCATTCGTGATGGACAAAAAAAGATTATTCATGAGTGTACACCTGGTACAATTATTGGATATTACGAATTATTTCATAATGCAGAGTTCACTTATACAGCAGAGATATCAGCAGGCTCGAAAGTGATGATCTTGGGACGCTTTACGGTCTTAGATATTCAAAAAAAACACCCCGAAGACATTAGACATTTACTCGAAATTCAATGACAGTTAGCACCTGTTGCTTGGTAAGATAAAAACACTCGATGAGCAATAGTTGTGATTCCCACTACAATCATAAATGTCGACGTTAGAACTGGTAACTTTTGATATAAGGGTCTTAAAAATCTTTTAATAATATCTGGCGCAAACCCCATTGCCGGCAAAGTTCCAACCCAAAATGTAAAAATACACAACCATGCCAAGAGTGGATTATTAAAAGCAGCTAATACTAAAATAACGCCATAAAGTAAGCCACATGGGAGCATAATTGAAAACGACCCAATTAAGAAACTTGTTTTTTTAGTTATGGCCTTACCACCTTTTGGCAAAATTTTGCCCCAAGTTTTATGAATAAGCGCAGACAGCTTAACGGGAAGCTTTAATTGATTACTATTTTTAATAAAGTGCCTCAGCCCTATCCATATTAGCATTAGACCAATGATAAGGGCCGGAACAACTGAGGCAATTGGATTTGTTTTACTAAAACTAAAGTAATTTCCTAAAAATCCGGCCAAAAGGGCAAGAAAAGAATAGCTCACCAGCCTTCCAAGTTGATAAAAAGAATTATTCGTAGGTGTCGGCGAACACGACATCACGAGACCACCACACATGCCTACACAGTGTAAACTTCCTACAAAGCCGATAACAAATGTTGACCACGGCAATAAGAATTTAGAGGTCAAATAAAGATCATCTAATTGGTCCAACAAGATTTACCTCAGCTTGTTTAATCACTTTCTTGGAAATTTTATCTATAAAATCAATATGTAAAATCCGCTGTCCATTTGTAAGGTACTTCATTGGAAATTGGAAAAAAACATTTACTTCCAAATTTTCATTTTCAATCTCAATTGGAAGCTCTGGAATGATTATGGCCATTTCACCAAGCTCATTACTTTCCCTCACTTTAAGTTCAAGGTTTAACTTTTGATCTCCAAAGTATCTGAGTTTTAACTTATAATGGTTTACGATTAATTTTTCTGAGTTTCCTTTTTCAATCAACTGAAAAGGCGACTTACTTCCTCTTAAAAATTGGGTTTTTAGATCCTTTCTTAAGTTGAGATGCGAAAACAGTCCTACAACACAGACAAGAAACAAAGTAACGTAAATATAAACGCGTGGGCTTATTTTCTTAGGTTCACCATCTTGCTCTAATTCTGTTGTATATTTAATCAAACCTTCTGGTTTTTTAACTTTTCTCATAATGTCATCGCAAGCATCAATGCACATCGTACAAGCAATACATTCCATTTGTAACCCATCACGGATATCAATACCTGTCGGGCATACATGCACGCAACGATTACAATTTACACAATCACCTTCATCTTCCTTATTAATACCAATAGTTCTCTTTCTTGGTTCTCCACGTCTTTTATCGTAGGCAACAATCAAAGAGTTTTCATCCATAACAATGCTTTGAAAGCGGCCATAAGGACAAGCAATAATACAAAATTGCTCCCGAAACCAACCAAAATCAAATAAAATAATTCCTGTCATAACTACCATAGTTAAAAACAAGGTCATATTTTCTGTAGGAGAATGCATGCTAATCTCTAAAAGCTCCCGGGTTCCAACAAAATATCCGAGACCAGAATGAACAATATGCAGTGAAACCATAAGGTATAAAAACCATTTTAAGGACCTTTTCCAAATTTTAGTCCAAGTCCACCCACTTGCCTCTAGCGTATCTCTTTTACGAGCGCTTCCTTCAACGAGTTTTTCAATTTGCCTATAAATAATATCAATGAAAACTGTTTGAGGACATGCATACCCGCACCATACTCTTCCCCACAAGCTTGTTACAAAACTAAAAAAGAAAACAAACCCAAGGAGAATATAAATGAGAATTGGACCATCTTGCCCATAAAATGTACTGCCAAAAAAATAAAACTCTCTGGCTGGCAGATTAAGTAAAACAAGTTGGCGTCCATCCACGTGAATCCATGGAAAAACTAAGTAAAAAATGACCAAAAGCCAATACATTCGTTTCCGAATATCAGTCCACCTACCATTAACATCTTGGGGGTGAACATAAGCCCTTCCCCCACTTTTAGTTGTTGTGGCAAGGCGATGCTCTGCTATTTGGTCATTGTAATCACTCATACTCTACCTAATTAAACTCTTGCCCTTGTGAAGCTTTAGCCCCTTCAGGATTAGTTCCTTTAAATTCCATCATATGCTTTAGAACTGCAAATACTTTTTCTTTTCCAAGCGTTGGTCCCCATGCGGCCATACCTTTATCTACAACACCTTTATTAATCGTATTGTAAACCGTTTCTAATGAACCATTTCCATGCATCCAAAAAGCATCAGTTAGGTTTGGCCCAACACCACCTTCACCGTTGGCACCGTGGCATGCTTTACATTTTCTTTTGTAAACTTTCTTACCGATCTTAGCAACTTTTGAGCCTGTAATATACGCCTCGTACTCAGCCAAATTAAACTTGCCTTGCTTTGCCTCATGAGCTGCTTGTTTAGCATGCATCTCTTTCATGTCCTGAGCCAGCTCTTGATCAATCGTTTGTGCTCCAAAAAAAGTGTAAGCAGCATAGTAGGGAATTGAAAATATAATCGTTATAGCGAAAGTAATTAACCACCACTTTGGAAGTGGATGATCTAACTCTCGAATACCATCATAGTTATGATCGAGGAGAACTTTTTTCTCATCATCAAAAATCTTTACTTCATTTTCATTATTATCACTCATTTTCTCTTTCCTTCATCAAAGGGTAACCGTTCAGCATCAGCATAAAAGCCGGATGCTGATTTTTTCCAAACAAAAATCAGCATCACAAAAAATACTGTTAAAAAAAGTATTAATGCCGTACTTGGTAACCATATTTCAGTAAATTTAGATACTACATCTGATTTCATACTCATAATTACCTCGTAAGATCCGTTCCCATTCGCTGAAGATAAGCAATCATGGCAATAAGTTGTTTATCTTTAACCTTCATACTAACACCTGCATCGGCCATCCCTCTGGTGATTGCTTCTGCTTGTGCCTTTGCATGGCTAATTGAATTTCTAACCTCTTCATCAGTGTATGGAACACCTAAAGCTTGCATCACACGTAGTTTTTTAGGTAAAATATTGTACTCAGTATCATCTTTCTCTAGCCAAGTATAAACAGGCATAATTGAACCTGGTGAAACTTTTCTTGGATCAATCATATGAAAATAATGCCAAGAGTCTGGATACTTCCCACCAATTCTCGCCAAATCAGGACCTGTTCTTTTTGATCCCCACTGAAATGGATGATCATAAATAAATTCGGTCGCCTCTGAAGCCTTACCATACCTCAGAACCTCTGAAGCCATTGGACGAATCATTTGCGAGTGACAGTTATAACAACCCTCTCTTACGTATAGATCTCTACCAGCTAGTTCAAGTGGTGTGTATGGCTTAATCTTTTCACTGACTTCAATAAAGTCTCTAGATAATAGCGCAGGAATAAATTCAATAACAGTTCCCACTAAAACAGCTAATACGGCCAAAACTGTAAACACAGATGTTAAACCTTCTAATTTTCTATGTCCTTTATCCGTATTTTCTTTGGTCCAATCTAGCGAAGGAGCTTGAAAAACATCTTCTTTTTCAACTTTTTTAGCCAAGTGAATTGTTTTAAACAAGTTATACAACATAATAAGCATACTAGTGAAAACTAAAAGACCACCAATTAAACGTATCCAATACATCGGTAGAATTTTATCTACTGTTTCCATAAAATTTGGATAAACAAGTTGTCCATTTCCATCAATCGCTCTCCACATAAGACCTTGAGTGATCCCCGCAACAGTCATTGATAAATAATAAAGGACTAAACCTAATGTTCCGGTCCAAAATTGTGTACTCGAAAGCTTTTCACTA
Organism: Halobacteriovoraceae bacterium; assembly: GCA_018663815.1. Classification (GTDB taxonomy): domain Bacteria; phylum Bdellovibrionota; class Bacteriovoracia; order Bacteriovoracales; family Bacteriovoracaceae. Next base: position 6,819 of record JABJPQ010000572.1, read on the forward strand.
TAAACAGTTGTTTTCCACAACCTAGGAACAAGGTAATAAAGCATACCGGCAGCAAACATATAGTTCCAACCAATACCACCACCGTGAACATGTCCAACAATCCAATCAGTATAATGTCCAAGTGAGTTAACAGATTTTATGGATAATAGCGGACCTTCAAAAGTCGACATACCGTAAAAAGTAATCGCCGTTACAAAGTATTTAAGAATTGCTTCTTTTCGTACTCTATCCCATGCTCCTCTTAGCGTAAGTAGACCGTTGATCATACCACCCCAAGAAGGTGCCCATAACATTAATGAGAAAACCATCCCAACAGTTTGTGCCCATTCAGGTAGTGCTGTATAAAGTAAATGGTGAGGTCCGGCCCAAATGTACAAGAAAATCAATGACCAAAAATGAACGATTGAAAGTCTATAACTATAAACAGGTCTATTAATGGCTTTAGGTACATAATAATACATCAAACCAAGTACTGGTGTTGTTAAGAAAAATGCAACTGCATTATGTCCGTACCACCACTGAACCATAGCATCTTGAACACCCGCAAATATAGGATAACTTTTCATTAACGACACTGGAATCTCAAGTGAGTTTACGATATGAAGAAGTGCAATTGTTACGATTGAAGCAATATAAAACCAGATTGAAACATAAATATGCTTTTCTCTTCTTTTTGCTAATGTTCCAAAAAAGTTAACAGCAAAAACAACCCAAATTACAGTAATAAGAATATCAATAGGCCATTCAAGCTCTGCGTATTCTTTACTACCTGAAATACCAAGTGGAAGTGTTACTGCGGCTAGAACAATTATTAGTTGCCATCCCCAAAAGTGAATCTTACTTAGCGTATCACTAAAAAGCCTCGTTTTAAGCAGTCTTTGGGTTGAATGATAAATACCAGTAAAAATACTGTTACCAACAAATGCAAAAATGATCGCGTTTGTGTGTAATGGCCGTAAACGACCAAACGTTAACCACTCAATACCAAAATTAAATCTCCAATCAGCTAGCTGTGAAGCAATAATTACCCCAACGAGCATCCCTACAGCTCCCCAAATGATCGTCGCTATTGCAAACTTTTTTACAATGTCGTCGTCATAGGAAAAACTCTCCATTTCCTTTGAACTCATGTTTAAACCCCTCTAAATTGATTTGTCATTTTCAGACTTTATATTTTCATCATCTAATAAAACTCTATATGCTGGAGTATCTAAGTCATCAAATTGACCTTTTTTAACAGCGTAAATAAACGCTAAAACAAAACCAATGGATATCAGCAATGCAAACGGCAGCATGATTATTAAAACACTCATCTTTTCCTAAAACTTAATAAATATTAAGTTAATTTATCAATAATATGATCATATTTTGATGACCAATATCAGTTTTTTTTTAATTTAGACTTATTATTTTACGAATTTTTTTAACGGACAGTAAAGTAGAAGTTAACACTGTCAAAGAGCTTGCTGGCATTAAAATCGCTGCCAGTAATGGGCTAACTTGTCCTGCAAATGCCAAGTACACGCCAACAACATTGTACAATAGAGAAAAGCCCAGGTTTCTATAGATTATTTTTATAATATGCTTGGAAGCCTTGATTAAGTTGAGAACGTGTACCACACCTGTCTTAGACAAATAAACATCTGCGGCCCTAAGACTAACATCAACACTCCCTTTTACGGCCACTCCTACATATGCAGCTTTCAGAGCTATTGCGTCATTGACTCCGTCTCCAACCATAATAGAATTTTTACTCGCTAAAACAATGTCTCTTTTTTCTTCAGGTGACTTTTCAAAATAAATACTTTTTTCATCCATATTGAGTTTCGCAGTCGTATAAAGTACAGACTGCTGCTTATCACCAGACAAAATATGTGTTTTCACACCCTCATTGGAAAAGCCGGTCAAAGTATCAGCTACGCCCTCACGCAATGTATCCCAAAGCTCAACAATTAAAACCAATTCTCCCTGACAATATAGCCCGACGCGAGATTGAAACTCATCGTCACTAATTAACAAATCCTGATCAACGGATCTGACCTCATAAAAGTGATTATCAAAAACTCCGCTAACCCCTACACCAGGAGTTTCTTTATATTCGGAAATTTGAAGTAGCTCAACTCCGCTTTGGCCTTTGAAATAATATGTTATTGAAGTCGCAATAGGGTGATGGCTTTGTTGCTCAAGTGAGTAAAGAATAGCAAAATTTTGCTTATGTGGTTTAACCTCAATCACATTTTCAATGGTAAACTCTCCTTTAGTGAGAGTTCCTGTTTTATCTAAAAAAATATTCTCCGCTGTCGCGAGCTTTTCAATAACCTGTTCATTTTTAACTAAAACTCCTTGTTTTGCCATATTGGAAAGACCAAGAATCAGCGCCAGAGGAGTTGTTAGCGCCAGCGCACAAGGACAAGTAATAATGAGTAAAGTCAGTGTTCGAGTAAAGGCGAGTTCTAAATCCGCAGTCACCATAAAATAAACAAAAAATAACGTTGCAATTAAAAAGATGATGGTCACAAAACGTTTTGAAATTTTATCCGTTATAAGTGAAATCTTTGACTCTACACTCCACCCCTGTTCAATCTCACTTAAAATACTGCCGAGGCGACTATCCTCAAGTTCAGTAGTTACTTCAATCGTAATTTTTTGTTCTAAGTTTTTAGCCCCCATGTAAACATCGTCACCCACTGACACTTTTTCAGGCTTTACCTCTCCAGTCAGTAAAGAATTATTTATATGGGACTGACCTTCAGTTATTTTACCATCAATAGGAATAACTTCACCTTGCTCAACGACAACAATATCTTTTAATTGTAAAAATTTTGCTAATACTTCCTCAAACTCATTATCTCGTAAACGCTTGGCCGATTTATTTACAAAAAAACTGGCTAGATCCTCTGAGCCCAGTGCTTTTTGTTGCGCTTTTTTTAAAACATAGCGAGCAAAGAGTAATAAAAAAACAAGAGTGGATAGGGTATCAAAATAAAAGTACTCCTTATCGTTTAGAAAGCTATAAATTCCCATCCCCATACCCGTTATAAGCGCAACAACAATGGGGATATCGATGGATAAATCTTTTGTCTTTATCGAACTCCAAGCATTTTTGTAAAAAGGTATTGCACTAAAAAATATAATTGGAAGGGTGCACATAAAAGAAAAAAGGTTAAAATAGTATTTAAAAAAACCATCCGCTCCGTTGTAAACGGCTAAGGAATATAACATAATATTTCCTGCTGCCGCAAACGCTACTCCGATTTTTATTAAATCCTTACGATCTTCGTTTTTAGCATAGAGGTCGCGGTCAGAGTCTTGTAAGATGGGGTGAGGACGATAACCAATCGAGGCTAATTTCCTAGCAATCAGCGCTAACGAAATATTTTCAGGAACCTTAACTCTCAAAGTTGAGGTCGACATATTTAACTTACTGGTCTCAACACCTTCGCAGTAATCAGGTAATTTTTCTAACAACCACAGACAAGCTACGCAATGAACCCCCTCAACAAAAAAATTAAAATGATAAAACCCA
>JABJPQ010000275.1 GCA_018663815.1 Halobacteriovoraceae bacterium
AACCTACCAAACCAAAGAAAACGAAATCTTACTCGATGCGCTAGAACGCCAAGGAAAAGATCTTCCCCATGGATGTTTAGCTGGATCATGCGGTGCTTGTCGAATCGAAATCCTAAGTGGAGCTGAAAACTTACTTGAACCTTCCGAGTTAGAAACAAATACCATTGACGCCATTAGGCTCAACTATGAAAGACAAAATGGTGATGGTTCTGCAGATGGTAAAACGTTTAGACTTTCATGTAGAGCAAAAGTCATCGGCGATATTACCTTTAAGACTTTATAAAGAGATATCTTTATCGCCTTGTGATCCATCTTCTGTATTATTCGTAAGATGCTTTTCGCCATCAGTTGATTCTATTTTTACTTCTTCAATTTCTTCTTCGATTACTTTTTGTAATTCAAAAGAAAGGCCTTCCCAAAATAAAATATTTCCTTGCTTTGGAAAATTATTTCCAAGCATATCCAGTAAAAAACCCCTCAGGGTCGAATAATTATCATTTAAAGGAATTTTAACATCGTATTCACTTGCAAGATCACGCAATGAAATTGAACCTGGAACACAAAGACCGGCCTCTAAATTTTCATGGGCTTCTTTTGTGATAACATCGTCTTCATCATCATGCTCATCTTGAATTTCTCCAAAAATTTCTTCCATTATATCTTCGAGTGTTACAATACCGACAACAAGACCATTTTCATCTTTAATTAAAGCTAAGTGAACTTTCTTCTTATTCATATGATCAAAAACAGCTTGAATTTTCATATGTTCATAAACAAAAAAAGGCTCATTCATGTACTTTGTTACATCAAATTTTTCAGCCTGTTTTTCCAGCGCCGCAAAAGTAATATCCTTTACATGAATAAACCCAATTGTATCGTCGAGCTCTTCTACGTAAACAGGATATCTTGAGTGCCTAACATCTTTAATTAGCGCGATAATATCTTCAAAATTATCATCGGTTTTGATAGCGTGTACGGCACTTCTAGGAGTCATTATGTCTTTAACTTTTATCGTCGGAAATTCCAAGATTGAGTTTAAAAGATTTAATTGTTTAGAGTCGATAGATTTATCTTTTTCAGCCTCGCCCACCATAAACTCAATATCATCTTTAGTAATCATTTTTTCCTGTAACGAAGCATGCTCTCCTAATACAGTTTCAATAATCATCATAAATATTTTAACCACGGGAAAAATTAAATAATAACAAACCTGCAGGATTCTAATAATAGGCACGGCCAATTTTTCAGCATGATTTCGCATAAATGTTTTGGGGATAATTTCACCAAAAATCAAAATTAAAATTGTTGTAATACCAACAGTATAAGACAAAGCATCGTTTTCAAAATATTCTTGCGAAATCGTTGTGGCTAAAGATGCAACAGAAATATTAATAAAGTTATTACCAATTAAGATTGTTGTTAAAAGCTCACTGGGCTTATCTGCTAAAAAAGTATAAGCGCTCGTGCTTTTTGGGTTGTCATCAATAAGCTGCTTTATTCTTTTGGTAGGAATACTGATAAGTGCAGCTTCCGAACCCGAGAAAAAAGCAGATAATAAAATACCGACAGCAAAAATAATGTACTGTTGAACTTCTACGCTCACGAGTCACATCCACGAATATTGGTATTTAATGTCGGACAGGTTTTAAGGTTTAAGGTACTCGAAGGGGGCTCTATGGCATTTCTCCTACAATAGTTATTATTAACTAAACAATTATTATTATATCCTATTTAAGGATTTTTTGTCTAATTTCTTGGCTTTTTTAGCATAATTTAAGCCAGTTTTCACTCTTTTATTTTTTAAAATGTTGATATAAATCATGAAGAATTATTTGATTATTGGGCATAATTTGATCCAAATTACTGCTTAATTCGCCAATATCCTTGTATTCTTCCCTGCTAAATAAAATATCTTTATCATTATACATATACACATTCAGGTTAAGATCTTCTTTAAAATTGTACGTTTTAAACAGTTCACAATCTTCTATCATGACACCTGTTTCCTCACGTACCTCCCGCAAAGCGGCCATAAGTGGGGTTTCACCTGGATCTACTTTTCCCCCCGGAAATTCACGTAACCCACAAAGTTCATCACTTGATACTCGTACTTGGGTCCACAATAGAGCTTTATTTGAGCTGAGCCTATAAGGGATTACAATACTTACTGATATGCTCATTTTAAATTCTTTTTAACTTTAAGTAGAAAGTCATCATAGCGAACAGAATCTTCTTTAGCGGTTTCCATGATCTTTGTAACTGAGGCTATTTCTTTTAAATTTTTTTGGATCTGCTCTTGAGCAAGATCTTTATTTTTTAAGAGATACTTTTGAAGAGCAACCCTAGATTCAGGGGTTAGACTTGCTACATTTATGGCCGTCTTACTTCCTTTGACTACAAATTGTTGAACAACACCATTTGTATCTCTCGCAACACTAGCGATTTCAATCGGTGAGCGCTCAACTCCCTTACCGTCAATTGTTAGGACTAAGTTATCTCCCCTAAGTCCTAAATCAAATTTTTTATTATTAACATACGTGTTTAGTGATTTTAATACCGTGGCCGGAATTCTTCCCGTAGCATTACTTCCTACTTGGGTAGGAATTCCATTATATTCCACTGGCTCATAGCTTTGCTGGTAATTTCCAACTCCTGAACTTCCACCACCAAAACTACCACCGGAGCCACTTTGGGTATTGGATTGCACATTATTAGATACTGGAGACGATGACTTAACATTCGCTGCTGCAATAACATTTTTTAGTTTTTTATTTTCTTCGTTTAACCTGTCTATTTCTTGCTTAGAAGCACTGGCGACCTCATCGCTTTTCTTTTTCTTAACTGAGGCTTCAAGTTGTGCTTTTAGAGCTGCAACCTGACGTTTTAAATCTTCTTCCCCAGCAAGTTGCTTTGAAATATCTTTTTTCCCAGCCAATGTATCAATCAACTTGTTGGCAGAATCACTCCCCAATTTATTTCTTAATTTTTTTTCTAGCTCTTGAAAATTTCTAGCTAAACCTTTATCTTCATCCAACCTTTCCATTACTTCTTTATCACCAATATTTGAATTGTCTATCATTTGAGAATAATTTGTTGCGGATTGGGTTGAATTATAATTCCCTGTATTTCGGTTTGATTGATTCACAATTTGATTCATCTTCTCACTAAATGAAGGTTCCGTTATAGGGCTGCTCACCTGCCCTGATGGTGTCAATACATCAGAAGTTAATTCCTGACTCACACTCTTAACACCACTACTTCGAGCCGCTGCAATCATAGATGAAAAATTCTTCCTTGCTGAATTTAAACCACCAGAAGACAAAATATCTTTTTTTATATTTTCCGAAAGCTTTGTGACTCCTCCATCTTTTATCAGTTTTGTGCTTTCTTTTATGGCCCTAGTACGGCTTAAATTTTGATCACGCCTAGACTCAGCAAGGTTTACTTCACTGCCAGTCAAACCATACTTAACCATTACAGAGCACTTCAAACTTGCATAAGCTATTTTTTGACCTTTAGATAATTCTTCTTGTTTGGTACCTGAAAGAAAAGAAGTATTTTTTGAATCAGGATCATCACAAATTTCTTTTAGACTTCCAAGAAATTCTTCTTTCTTTCTCGGATCACAGTCCTCTAAGACCATTTCTTTAAGTCGTTGTTGAAATATACGCCCCCTTTCATCATTACTTTCATGAGGTAGTTTAATATGTTTTTTGAAAGCTTTTTTTAGAATCCTTTCAGGATCCTTAGGTATTATTTTTTCACATAAATAGAGACTATCTTTTAAAAAAAATGACAAATCAGGGTCAATAAACTCCATCTTAGTGACTAACTCTACCGTACTCCCGTCAAGATCTTGTAGACTTTTAGTTCGTCCAAAAATAACC
>JABJPQ010000157.1 GCA_018663815.1 Halobacteriovoraceae bacterium
CTATGAGCAGCACCCTTTAAACAGTTTTGTTCACCGGCCGCATAAGCTCTGGCCACTGCATAGATAAACGTAAACTGAGAAGGGTACCAAGTTGAATAATCATCTCGTTTAAGCCAAATCCAGCGACGTTTATTGTAGAGATTTTTCCATTCGTTTTTTGAGTCACCCCACTGTGTAATATTATCTATTAGTTCACATGCTGGCTTAAGTACTGGGTTGTCTTCAACTTTTTTTCCTGCTCGTCCAAATGCCCAAAGCGCATTTGCATTGACAACAACGTCAACTTCGTTAAAGAAAAACTTGACTGGATCTAACCAAGTTCCAAACAATTGTCCTGTGTACTCTTTGGATTTATCGTCTCTGTTTTTAACCGTAAATTTCTTAATGGCTCGGCCAGAGAGATTTTCAAATAATTGATCTGGCCATGGATGGCCTTGATTAACTAAAACTGTTGGGATTAAAGAGTTATCATCAACATCAAATTTAATTATTTTTTTCATTTTATTATCATAATTATAATATTTGACTAGGCTGCCATACTGATTTTGTTGTTTAAGCAGGTACTGGGTGGCTTTATGGTTTATTTCATGTAAAAGAGGATCATTTGAACTTTTAGCTGAGCTCGTTAAGGCATCAAGTATAAATGCCGTAATAAACATAGATTTTTCTTTACGGCAAATATTCGTCATTTGTTTATTCATGCATTGTTGAGGATAGAAAGCTCCTGATTTACTTTGAAAATGGCTTATATCACCTACAAGAGTTGATAGTCTTTGATGAACAAGAAAAGAGTTTTGAACTTCATCACTAGCTGTCGCTTTAAAAATCGATATTAAAAATAGTACCAAGAGAGTTATATAATTCATCAATATATTGTAGTTTAATCGCTAAAAATCTAAATCCTCTTGAATTAATTACAATAGAAATGTCAATCTTGTTGACAGTGAGAACCCCCTAATTATCTAGAATTAAAGGAGTTGTGTTGACACGTCAAAAACATTGATAATTTTATCCAAAATAACATCGGTTAATTTTTTTCTAGCATTAGTTGTAGAGAAAAATAAAAATTTATCAATTTTTTTAAGAGCTGAAACTCTAGGGTAGGTAAGTGAGTATATTGAAATAAGTAATTTTTCAGAACCACCTCTTTTGATCGAGTAAATATTAGCGATCATGTCTCCACGTTCAAAGATACTACTAAACTTATCTTGCTGATGAATTAAGCTAATTAAATGTCTTTCATTAAGATTATCCATTTCTAGTGTTGTTGCGAGAAGTGTTTGTTGGTGATCATCCATTTTATCGTCAATTTTATATAAATTAGCTTCAAGGTTGTAATGAAGTGATTTAATGATGAGGTTTTTAGACATCCTATAGAGGTTATTCTTTTGAGTCGACTTTAAATTTGAGGAATAAACTTTTTGAAGACTTTTTTTGTTATTTAAGTTCGAAAAGTCTAGATTACCTTGAGGCTTATCAATAATAAAGAATGCTTTAACTGCAATTACTTCATGGGGGTTTTTTTTATTTAATATATCTTGCGTGTCTAATAGGGGCATTGTTTTTAATTTTTTAAATTTATCAGCAGTAAAGGTTTTAGTATAATAATAAAGCTTATTATTCTGAACCTTTTGATCATCAGTGAGTGAGTAATCAAGTTTTAGGTCATTAATTTTAATCATTTCATCGGCTGTTCCCCGAGCAATTGCACTAAAGTTTACTAGTATTAAAGAAATACTCAGGAATACATTTAAATTAATTTTCATTTCTATCCTTGCTTTGATATTTTGCTATATTTCTCATAATTTAAAACCAAATGAAGCACCTAGTTTTTGTTCACGTAGAACAATTTTATAATCACTGACAGTTCCTCGATTAAGACTTTGCATTAATAACACATTATAAAAAAATCCAATGTTACGGATGTTTTTTTTGTACTTACGCGAGTAGTAAGTAGCTGCGTGTATTATTGTTTTCTCTTCATACCCTTGCTTTGCTAAGACTTGTGCTATGAAAGCAACAGAATAAAAATGATAGGGTTTGAAAGAGTGAACTTGAGAGGATAGTTGTGGTGGATATAAAGTCTTTGCTCCATACTCATTACCATAAGTCTCAAGACGAAAATAGACCTCTGATGTTATGTCCATCAGTTTTGAAGCCACGAGATTTTCTGAGTCGTTTAAGTAACGAAAAAAACTCTTTTTAAAATCTCTGATGAGGTACATTCTTTGGGAAGAATATACACCTAAAATTAAAAGAAGATTACTTGGTTGAGGGACACACTGAAGTGCTTCGCTCCAAATGTTTTGACCTTGAAGTGTTTTAATCTTATCTAAAACACATTGAGATTGCTGTAGTACCTCTTGATCTAAAAAATGCTCTTTTGCCTTCTCTGAAAAAAGGGCATTAAAGACAGTTTTTCCACTTAGGAGGTTGTGTGCACTTCTCAGGGCTAATTGTGAAGGACTGCTTCCTTTGGGCTTAATATTTATAAGCTTAGTGAGTTTTGCAAAAAATCCGTAGCCATGGGGTATATGTTTAATCTTCATAATATCTAGCTTTTCAGCTTGAGGTTGACTCTTAACTATTTCACGATTAAGGGCATTTTGCCATGAAACAAATAATTCATCTCTGAGTTTTAAAAAAGCAACCTTGTTGTGTTTTTTAAAAAGACTATGTGATTGCTCGTGATAAAAAATAAAATCTGTTGCTATGAATTTGTTCCAAGAACATTTTAAATTACTCGTTTTCTTTTGTGGGTGGGAATTTAGATTGAGATAGGCTTTCCAAAGAGCTAGCGGGGATCCTTTTTTCTTATGAACAAATTTTTTATATTGTTTTTGTATTCGCCGAAATTTAAATGGATAGTTTGATGGAGTGATTTTTGCTAGCTTACATATACCACTTTCAACTAGATCCTTTTTAGCATAGGCAATATTAAGAACCATTAAGCTCATAAATATAAAAATGAAATGCTTATTCATGGCTTAAGTACGCTTCGAGATGCTATTGAAAGGAGGTCATTTTCTTCAGCAATTAATCGTAGCAGTTGCATCCTTTGTATTTTTTCATCGCGGTCAAGAGGTTTTATTCTCCTATTGCTTCGTCGGCTATAACGTTTATAGCCCCTTCTGACAGGAAAGCTGAATCTTTTTTTAATCCTTATGATGCTCTTATCATAATCTTTCTTAATGACACCGTAGTACTTGCCACAGACTTTCGATCCAAAGTCTCCACCGTGGACACCTGCTAGTACACCCGATTTAAATCCCTGCTTACTTGCAACTTTAATTACGTATTTAAAACCATCCTTTTCGTACTTTTGTGTATCAATAGCCTTTAGTAGCTTGATACCTTTATAACCTAACTTTGAAATTATTCCTACCAGCTTGGCCATAGAGTGTCCTTGACCTGTAAGTCTCGATTCACAGGAAAGAAGGGATGCTGTTAAGTAATGGTATATTCCTAGTTTTTTTTGCGTGTTTGAGAAAACTTTTCCGCTCGCAACTGGTTTTCTTAGTTTTGTTTTTAGGTTCTTAAAAGCCCAAAAATATGTTTCCAGTAAAAGAGCTTTTTTGGGATCTTGAGTGTACTCAATGTCTAGGGAGGGCATATTTCTCATCGAGTAGGCCAGTATTAAAAATAGATCTTTTGGATGCATTCCCACCTTTAAGGCATTCTCACTGACATAGCCAAAAAAAGATTCTGTTTCTGTGGTGATGTTTGTATTTTCTAGTAACCATTTTTTTTCTAAATCATAAATTATTCGGAGATCACTTTGTAGTGATTTGTTTTTAAATAGCTCAGTATAAACATATCGAGTGTATCCATTTAAGCTATATTGAATTCTTGGATATCCGGTTTCCGCACTACTTAGGATATGGTTGATTTCTTTTGAGTTTTTACAAGATTGCCAACCTAGGCAATAGTTTTCTAGTTTATCTTCAAATCGTTCTAGTTTTTTTGTTACTCCACAGTCTTCTCGTTGGCGTTGAAAATTATGTGCCACTTGCTTAGCTCTGCTTTTAAGAGCTTCTATGTCATGCCCGATAGATAAAACAAATGATTGATGACTATCAATATAATTATTGTGTAGGGGAGTCAGAACCTGCAGTGGTATTGCTGCGTGCATAATCTCAGTTAGTTGATTTCGATTAAGAGTTTTTTTCTCACCTTCAGCACAATACTTTTCTAACTCAGGGTAAAGAGTTGAGAGATAAGTCAGTGCTGATAAGTATAGCTCGTAGTCTAAGTTTGGAGAAGCCTTAAGCTGGTTGTACAACTCCTCTGGGTGTAATGGAGTTAATCTTAGTTTGTTCGATAGACTTGTTCCCAGTATTGGAGAGGTTGGTTCAATAAGACGTTCACTTTTAGAACTCTCGTTAAGTATATCCATATTAAGTAATGAGTGTGTTTGGGCAAATACATTCACTGATGATGTTAACAAGGCGATATAAAAAGCAAACTGTTTCATTGTAAAAACCTACTTAGCCACTTATCTCTTTTTGATGGCCTGGAAAAAATAATGAAGCTCACAATAAGCTAGTTATTTTGCTTGCGCAATGCGTTAATTACTGTTTGAATTATTTATAGAGTATCGTAGTTAATCATACCAACAGGCGTGACAATATATGGCCTGAGAGTCTTTAGCTGCAGACAAACCAACGTCTGAGTCTTCAAAGATAATAATATCATGTACTTGCAGCCCTAGACTCTCAATCGCATGTAAGTAAGGGGTAGGAGAAGGTTTATTCTCAGTGGTGTCTTCCCTCGTTATAATAAGTTCGAAATAATCAACAAGCTTTAAGTGTGAAAGCAAATTGTGAACTGTTTCTTTCTCGCTAGAAGTAACGAGTGCTTGTCTTATTTTTTTAGATTGAGCTTCATTTAAAAAACGAAGGACCTCAGAGTGAATAAGCTCTGAAGGTTTCATCTCTAGAATTAAAAGCTTTATGGATGTATTTTTTAAATGTAAGAATGACTCTAGGTTGATGTGCTCTAAAAATCTTTTAGCCTGAAATTTTTGTAAGATAATAGCATCTGTTTCGCCATAGCAGATTAAGTCTATCTGCTCAGCTGTTAAGTTGTGCTCTGGATGTTCTTGACTTAGTATTACTTGAGTGGACTTTGTGTGGAGGTGTTCAGTTTCAAGTAAGGTTCCATCCATATCCCATAGAATAGCCTTGCAGTCTTTGTGCATCTTTGACAAATGGTTGAAATTAGGAAACTTTGTCAATTTATGCATTTATTACCCCGTTTAATGCAATTAAGCTATTTGGTAAAATATAAGCGTAGATAAACTAATTATACAGGTTCACTCATGAAAGTTAACCCCGACAGCCAGCTTAATAATTCAAAACCACAAAAAAAACTATCTAAAAATGATATTCAGCAAAAAATACAGGCTAAGTTTGGAGAAAAGGCACAAGTCAAAAAAGCTAAACCTCCCGTCGTTGATAAGGTTGAGCTTGAATCCAGTGGTGTTAAGAGTTCTAACAAACCAGGCTTTGGCGATGTTGGGGTTAACGATCCTAATGCCGAAATGACTCAAGAAAAGCTTAAAGGTATTTTGAAGTCTGGGGGGTTTGACTTTAATGAGAGAGAGCGAAAAGCGCTAACAACCATACTTAAGTAGTTCTGACTTAATCACTAATCATTATTTGTTTTTCTAGGTATAAAAGAGTAAGTTCAGCTCTTTAAATCACTGCTGACAGTTTAAGTCTAAAAAGCGGATCCCCAGGAGTCTTAATGGGTAATAACGATATTCTATCAAAAATTTTACTTGAAGCAAGTTCGTATAACGCGATTGAGGATATTGAAAGGTTGGTTGAAGTGGGAATGGATCTATCAATGATTCCGATTCAACCCCTTTATATAGCAATGTTAAGTTCCAGCTCGGATCAAGTTGCTGAGCTTATGCATCGAGTTTCCCCCAAACAAAGGCAAGCTTTTTTTGATTTAGATCTTTGGAAAAAAGATCGAGTTGACGTAAATTCGTTTGAATTTTGGATTGAAGTATATTCTAAAGTACAGGACCTTGATCTTATCCAAGAGTTTGTTGATACTGAAGATTTTTTAATCTATTTAAAATCTCGTATTAATATCTATACTTTTGATGTTGAAGAGCCTGAATATCCTGATCATGATAACTATTTCTTAACAGATGATATGTTACTTCTTGTTGAGTATTCAGAAGACTATAAATTTCCGAACGAATTAAAGTATATGATTCGAAACTTGTATGACAAATTAGGGGTTGAGGGTGCTTATACGACATTATTTAAACTTATTAATGATTCATATTCTTTATTAGAAGAAAAGCATTATCAACTAAAGAAGGCTCGTCTTGAGGAATATGGCTTTGTTGACTACTATGATGCTTTGGAAAAACTCCATACGTTTGCTACCTATGGGCAAATTGACAACTATATAAAAAACAAAAAACCAATGACGGCCACAATTGGAGTGCAATCTCAGAACCAAAGCTTGCACAGTTCTTCTCTTGTGAGTTTTCGCAGTGAAATGGATAATATTTCGCAAGAACTATCTTTGGTTAAAGATAACTCAAGGCTAAGCTATTTACACTTTACATTCATACGCCTGATCAACTCAACGATTGCCTTACAAGATGCTCTGAAGGGGGGAAGAGTTGAGTTAACTCGAATCGGAAAGGAAACAAGAAGCTACCTTGATCTTGGGCTTCAAAAAGTTAAAGAAGTTAAGCAATACTCTGAGAATGAAAGTGTTTTTCTGTGCTTTGATTTTTTTGACCTTTGCAAGGTTGGTGCAAGTTTGATTATGATTGAAAAAAATCGTATCAAAAAAGTTCTTAGGAAAACACCATTTGAACAAAATGATTATGAATCCTTTCTAGGCGCATGGTGGGGAAGTTTTTTAGAAAACTCTGATGAAGTTATTCCTAAAGTCAAAAGCTTTGGAGCTGGGTTGCATGCTAAGCAAGTCAATTCTATGGAGGCATACAGATTTTGGAAACAAGAGGTTGATCTTTTTGTTGATAGTGTCCCTTTTATAAACTCATTTTTCAAAATGATCTCTTCGCTTAAAGAAGAAGGAAAGTTACACGATGATTTTTATTTAAATTATAATGTTGAAAATATTGATTTTGAAGCGATCTTGATCTCAAGTTTTGTAAACTTCTCACTAGGAAACTTTAGTGGAAATGATGTTAATAAAATGGGAGTAACGATCTCCGAGTTAAGAGCATTTTTTAAACTATATTTTTTCAAACAAAGGATGAGTACGTTGTCCTTCCCTTAAACTCAAAGGAAGTATTGACAACGATTAATGATTTTATTCATAAGTTTGGGTTTGAGTCGATTCGGAATTTTGAAAAATACCTCTATGGTGTTTTGGCCGAGCACTTAAGTGGCTATGACTTTGACTCTTTAGAGGACGAGGATTATCAACATATCGGTGGACCAATTCTTCTTAATACACTTACTAAAAATTAAAATGAGCACTTAGTGTATCTTCTAGGTTTTTTAAAAATGGAGAACCTTTCACTTTAAGGAGCTCTATTGTGTCAATCTTGGCTTCAATCATGTTGGCTTCTTGATAGGCTATAATGGTCGTGTCCTGGGGGTACTCACGAATATTATGTGTTTTTTCATCGTATACGGTAATTATTTTTCCAAGCCGATCAGACTCTCTTTCTAAAAAAGTTAATAATTCAAAGTTGGTTTCTAAGCTTCGCTTATTAATGCGTGGTTGTTTCTTATCTCGTTC
>JABJPQ010000452.1 GCA_018663815.1 Halobacteriovoraceae bacterium
AGTAATAAAGTTACAGGAAAATTAGTTATTTGATCTATTACATGCTTAATTTTTGTTCCATTTTGAGGTTTGTTTTCACCTGACCCCGTATCAAACATAATAGCTTTATTATCACCAACAATAAGATAGCTAACGTTCCCTTGGGAACTTTTCGGTTCTTCAATGATATAAGTATTTTTAAAGTGTTCAATTTTAAACCAATCAGAGACGACTGCTGCATGAGAAATAGTACTGAATAAAACGAAAATGCTTATTAATGCTCTGCTCAAATTGATCATTTTAAACCCTATATAAACGATTAACTTTTCATCTATAAATTGATTAGTAAAAAAGAGTCTCTCATAAAAAATTTCACAAGTTAACTACAACTTGAGTTAACATACTCACGTACATTTTATTCATAACTAGCAAGTAGCTTCGTTAATTCTTAAGCTGATTTTAGAACTATTTTAATGCGTAGTCTATCTTAATTCTTTGCGTGCATCACTTAGAGTTTTCTAAATTAATCCTAGGCTGCTTTCAAATCAAATTCAACTTTATCATAATCAACAACTGGCTTCTTTACAGTCCTTCCACCAATTTTTTCTTCAACAATCGAAATTGCCCCTATGTCTTCAAAGAAGGTCACGATTTTTTTTGTGTTTGAAAGGTCTTTATCAGCAAGTTTAGCTAGCTGGTAAATAGAGTGCGGCTTGTGGTTTAAAATTGCCATCAAAAGAGAAAGATTTTTCACAAAGCGCTCAAAATCTTTCTTTTTTTCAAAGGATATTTCATAATGTGCATTCTTAGAAGTTTTACCTTTTTTAATATCTTTCGCCATTTTCTTAAAATCGGAAAACATATCCTCAGTCGATTTCATAGAGATTATTAATTTTTTCATAAAGAGACTCCTAAGTGGACTTTTACCAATGAGTAAAAATCCTCTGCTAATTGTTCAATTCCTTTGTATTCATAATCAAATTCCTCATCATCAATATGATAGTGATGACCTTTTGGAGTGTGATTATCCATCGAAACCTTTTTCTTTAACTTTATATTAACCACGATCAGGCCATACTTAATTCCATCTGGATATTTTTTTGTTTTAGTAACCTCCCAAAGCTTCATCTCTAAGATCGTTGCATCACTTAATATTCGCTTTTGATGGAGTTTTAATTCAGCGTTCACTTTATACTTATATCACACATAGGGGTATATCACACCCCCCTATACTGGGGAATTTTAATAGCTTTAGATCTTGAATACTTACGCTGGCACTTTTGATATTTAAAATACTCTTGTCTTCTTAAAACCTTAATCTTAATGTGATTGTCTCTAACGTCCTTTTAAAAACTCTCCCTGCAAAACTCTCCTTTACTTGTTTTGTTGCCAAAACTGCCATTCCCTAAAATTTTTCACAAAACTTGTCCATTACTTTACTCATCAGAATCTTTAGGAGTACTACAACTAACTGCTTGATTATTTAAATATACGAAATTTCAATGCATTAGAGATAATCATTCAACGTTTATGGTAGTTACTTCACCACCCCATAAGGGGCGTAATTAGATCTTCAAGGGATTGATGTGCCGCACCTGTCACAACACTTTATTACAACACGATTGACTGGATTACGGTAATGTAGTAATATGTATATATGATTGAGTCCTACGGTAATGCTGAAGCGCAAAGAATTTTTGAAGATGGAAAAACAAAAAAGCTTCCAAAAGAACTACTAAAGAGGGCACTACAATTGCTAGATATCATGGAGAATATTGAGTCATTAAATGATTTAAAAATAAAAGCATTCCCCCCTGACATCCGTCTACACTCTCTGAAAGGTGAGCACAAAGGACGATATGCAATTGATATTAACAAAGTGGCCGGATGGAGAATAACCTTTGAGTTTAATGATGGTAAATTTATTCGTGTCGTAGTTGAAAATTATCACAAAGGATAAGTATGAAAACAATTAAAAGAAAAAAGATTAATCGAAGACCGTCTGCTCCAGGTCAAATTTTGAAAGATATTTTTCTAGATGGAAACGGCATTACGCAGTCAAGTTTTGCTGAAGATCTATCTAAGCTAACTAAAAACAAAGTGAAAGCTTCAACAATGAAAACAAAACTGAGCGAAGTGATCAAAGAAAAAAGGTCTATGAGTGCTGATTTTGCAATTCTTATTTCAAAATTACTTGGTACCAATCCAAAAATGTGGATGAATCTACAAACATCTCTTGATCTATGGGTTGCTGAAAAAGAATTTGAACAGGCGTCTTAACCCATGGCCAGGTCCTTATTAATCTGTGGCTCCAATTATACGTGGGCAAACTTGCCTGTAATTAATAAGTCATTTTCTTTTCAAAAGACTAAAGCTCTACTCGTGTACCTTTTAATTTTGCCAAATATGAAAAAAAATAATTGTTAGCGCTCCTTCTCTGACACGAGTGAGCACCGTTGAAGCTTAACAATTAGATCTATAGTGACGTTCTCATATCGCCGTTCACAGCCTTGCGCTAGAGACTTCTGACCTTCGCACTTTAAACTCTAGAAATAATTGAAATTATACTTGCAATAATTTTTTCAGTAAAAATTGGATCAAATGGAGCTAATGTTTTATCTACCATAGTAAAAAAAGAGGCTTTCATTAAAATTTCGATTGGACTTGGATCTCTTGAGAGTTACACTCGAAAACTAACACATAGTAAAGTAAGTAACATGAAAAGACAGCTCCACCTTATGGATAAGAAATAATTAACCCCTGATCAGTCAACTGCCTTAAAGTTGACTTTCCTTCAGAAATGGAAATCTTATCATTCTTAAAATATGGAAAATCAAACTCTTCATCCATAATATCTGAAATTGCTGTAAAAAGAGATGTTTCACCATTTTCCCCGATACATGAGGAAGAACTTACTCCTATAACAAACCTTAAATCACTATTCAAAACGGGGGCACCACTATGACCGGGCAAAATATTCATACAGCTTGCGTAACACGGATACGGATTCATCTGAAAGCCACTCTCTTTATAATCAATCACCCTGCCTTCAACTTGGTGTAAGCATAAGTCGATCTCCTTTTCTAGGAAGTTAAAACTAGAGTATTTATTTGAGTAACCAATCGCCTGAACCCTCTCCCCACTTTTAACAGAATTCAATATTGGGATTCGACACACTCCCTGAGAGTTTTGATTCTCTTGTATGCTATTAAAACTGAAAAGAAATGCAATATCATAGTTTTGAGGCATTATGACATATTCGACTAAATGCTTCCTTTCAGTAACTACACCTGAAGTAGTCACTACAGGCTCTAAAATCCCTACTGCCATTTTCTTAAATTCATATGTTTTTTGTTTGTCTCTGTGAATTGGCAATTTCTTTTTTTCATTATTTATATCAATAAAATAGGAAAAGATATGTGCTGCTGTAATAAAAAAACCATCTGCAATTCTAAAGCAAGTTCCAATTAAATTTGTAAGATTACCATTTTGACCTACATTAAAGACAGGAAAGATCACATTATGATAATTACAAATAGTTTCAGCTGAAATTCGGTCCTCACCAATCAGTAATCTCATCTGTCATTCCCCTATGCCCAGCTCATTCTCCCAAAATGTTGTCCCCAGGTGCGCATGGGTTCGTAATGGTGGAGGTGGAAGAGTGCCCTCTAACCTATTATTATCTTGGATTTCTATCTACCAGGGCTGTCATAAGGGTGTCACTTCAAAAAATAAATTGCACTAAACCAGGTTATAAGGTGGGAACTTATGGGAAATAAAACGATCAGTTCTTTAATATCAAATTACTTCATCTGAGCATGGTTTCCACTGAGAAACAACTTTCCTGCAATTTGAGCATTTTTCAAACTTTGCAGAGATACTTCAGTTTTAGAAGGTTTAGATAGATCAACTTGACCACTTCGGGAATACATAGCATATGGCTTGTATCGTTTATCTTTGATTGCTTTGTATGAATTAGTAATACTACCCATTTTGCTTGGTGAGTATTCAGTCATGATAAACGGTAAAACAAATTCAAAATATTTATTAGCTCCTTGAAGGTTGTCAGGGCTCATACTAACAATATCTGCTATTATATTTTTCTTTTCTTGGTGCTTAGTTGACTTGGATGCTGATAGTTCATGTAAAACGTATGCAGTGGTACTTGTGGCATATTCAACAAGACAACTCAAAAGAATATTATCAATTTGTAGTGCTGCTTTGACAGTTAAATAATCTACAATCTCTACTGTTCGAACTATTTTCCATAGATTATCTAGACCTAGAAAACATACATCATACTGTTTGTAGCAAATAGGATGAGAATCAAACGCAAAACTTTCAAGTTGTTTACAGGGCTTTATTCTTTTTTTATTAACAAATATCATTTCCTGTAAACATAAAAGCGTATTTGATATCCAACTTTTCAACTTTTTGTCAGAATTATTTTTATTTTCCAACTTGGAGAATTCAGAACAATATTTTTTGCCATAGCCAAGTAAATAATCGTATTTTGTTTTGCTACATTGAACTTCTTTCTCTTTCTTTTCATAAAAAAGGCATGACTCTTTACTTGGTGTTGCTTTCGAAAAAGCCGAAAAAGAAATTGTTAAACATATCAATATTATAATTCTATTTTCTGCAAATTTCATATATCTCCTTCAGTCTCAAAAATCTAAATCAACTCTTGAGAAGCCCCATCTCCGACACCGACTTCTTTGAAGTCAAAAGGGTTTACCCCCTCAATACAGGCTATATTAAAGCCAAACTGAGTTGGATTACTTCTTCTTTGATGATGCGTATAAATGCCACAGGTTTTACAAAAATAATGTTTAGCTGTCTTTGTATTCCACTGATAAAGGCTAAGATTATCTTCACCCTTTACGATTGTTAACTTTTCAATTGGAACACTAGCAATTATTGAGCCCTTTCTGCGACAAAGTGAACAATTGCATCTTCTTATATTTTCTAGGCCATTATCAAGTTCAACTTCAAACTCCACTGCTTCACAATGGCATTTACCTTTTTTTATTTCGCTCATAACTCTATTCCTTATTAATTATTTTTCCTCGGCTATCACTATCAACTTCTATACTAAACCTATTGTCAGAGTGTTGATTAAGAATCTTATTTATCAATAAGTCTCTATAAGTATTCTCTTGGAATCTAAATTGCTTCTTCAAATCATCAGATAAAGACTCATTTTGGAGTAATACTTGAAGCTGGTTAATATACTTCGCTGAGCCTTGAATTGACTCTACGATTTTCTCAACCTCACTATTTGATAACTCAAGCCCGATAATTCTAATCAATGCATTTTTCGCATTATTAAAAGAACCATCAACAGCGGAGTAAAAGTTCTTAAGAAGACTATTCTTAACACAATCATGTCCCTTAAACTTCTTCTTGAGGTGAGACATCAATACAGACTCACCTTTCTTTATGGCCTGTATATCGAAATGAAACCCTTTAGGGTCAGTTCCATCCACGCTGTATAAAAACACAGGTACCTGCCTAGAAAGAGCATATCCAAGTTCCTGGTTGGTCCACTCGCTGTCATAGAAGTCACTTGTAAGAAAAGCAATACACGCATCCATGGTCTCAAGACCTTTGTGGATTTCATCTTTCCACTTCGTTGTAGGAGTAATCGATTCATGAGCAACAAATGAGCTAATCCCTAATATTTCGAGATTTTTTCCTAATGCCATAGCATCTTTCTTATGTTTGTCTCGATGTGAAATAAACACTCTTAATTTACCTGGCTCCCAAATCCCTTCTAAATCATCTTCTGTGTGACTTATCTTAGCTGTACCACCAAGAAGTCTTTGAACTATTGTTTTAGCTTTTTCGACTTTCTTATCATCGTACTTATCACCAAGTTCAATAAGTTGAATTATCTCTGACAGTGCTTTTCCAACGTTTTTGTCGCTTTCTGTATTCCAAAAAGCACGCATTCGATTCGCCTTAGAACCGCTATTAAGATTGTATTTTTCATCAAAAATATCAATACCTAAGACCGTTTCAAAAAACTCGTGAAAAGTATTGTCGGAGAAGTCAAAAACATAACCACTTCCCATATCTAATATGTCTTCAAAAAGTCTTTTTTCAGCAATACCTAAAGAACTCATTATACTACTACTCCTAAAAATATAACTTATATCCATCATGAGTAGGTTTTAGACCTAGTTCACGATAAAACTTATTCGCATCAACTCTTTCTTTATTTGATGTTAATTGGAAAATACCACAAGATGCTTCTTGAGCTGTTTGAATTGCATGTTTCATTAACTTTTTCCCCAGACCTTGACCTCTTAGACTAGCTTTGATTCTCACACTTTCCACTTGAGCCCGTTTCGTTCCCTTAAAGCTTAAATGTGGAAGATACATCATTTGGTAACAACCTATAATTTCTTCATCTCCTTCCATTACAAAGACATCAAAATACTCATTCGATAAAAGTTCTTCGAATACGGCTTTATATGATTCAGGTGAACCTTCTCTCGTTTTACCAAAGTCATCATCAGTAAGTAGATGAACCACTTCGCTTAAATCTTTTAAACTAGCTTTTCTTATTTTTTCCATATTCTTCTCTTTCTATCTCTGAAAATTCCAAGATAATCACTTATTAATCCAAATTGTATCTTTCCTTCCATGTGGAGGGCATTTCTAGTTTCAATCCATAAATATAACGAACAAGCTGGCCATGATGCTGTACCTCGTGCTCTAGTAAATCTAATAGCGTTGTTCCTTCATTTTCATTTAATGTACCAACCTCATTGAGATAGTTTTCAATATCTAAATAAGTTTTATCTAGATTACTTTTGACATCAGACTTAGAAGTCGTTTTCTCCCAATCTAACGGACATTCAAAGCCACTCCATTTACCAGCTTTCGCAGCTTTAAGATAACTAGTCCTTGCTCCAATCACACACCAAAGTTGTTGACCAATTGTATTTGAAGGAAGACTTGCTAGTTTCTTAGATAAATCGAGTTTATCTAGTTCTTCAACCAGTGAGTGATATAACTTTTGACTTCTATTTAAACGAGTCTTCAGTTCAGTTAGTATCATTTATCCTCCAGTATCTCTGTTAGCAACCAACCTTCATCACCATTCGACTTTTTACACCAAGCCCAACCACAATCTTCGAAGACTAGCTCAACCTCATCATTCTCATTTACTGATATTTCTTGAGCTGTATAATTCTTAACAATCTCAGCATTTTCTGCATTTACTCTTTTAAAATAAGTTTCTGAAATCCAGCCTTCATTTCCAGTTAAATCGTTACACCAGTTCCATCCTTTCCACTTCCCAGGAACGTCCTTTTTAAACAACTGAATTTTATCACCAACCTTAAGATTGAGTGGATTTGGATAACAAATATCGTATTTTTCAATTACTTTCATCTAATTCATACTCCATTAGCAACTCTTTTCCATCTGGAGTCTCTATTTCTCCAACACACTTAAAGCCACACTTTTCATAGCACCGTATTGCCCGTAAATTTGTTGGGCCAGGGTCAGTAATTATTTTTGAAATATTATGGTTCCATCTTAAAAGATAAATGAACTCTTGAATCATGCGGGTTCCATGACCTTTTCCAACATAGTCAAATTCACCAATATACTGATCAATTCCAACAACGTCATCGGGGTAACCATCCCACCATCCATCTCCAACTTTTGATGCCCAGTAATACTGAATATATCCGATAGGCTTATCTTGAAAGTAAACGAGATATTGTTTTACAACTTCAGAAGAGGTTTTTAAAACATATTTTTCATATGATTCTTCCCAGCTTTCACCATCATCCCAAAACTCTTTAACATGAGGCCTTTTGAGCCACTGTTCAATAATGGATAAGTCCGACTCTACTAATTCACTAAAGAAATACTTTGGTAGGTATTCTCCCATTTCTGAAACAAGCCTACTCCGTGCTTCTTCAACAGGTAACCAATAGTAATCAAACTCCATTCCCTTATCTTCTTCACCATCTGACACTATATGTGTCCACTGATCCCTTGTTTCTTGAATATTGAATATATATACATCACGTTTGTGAAGTTGTTTTAAATCTTGACGGTGATAATTATATTGACCGAGATATAAATCATATGATGTAAGTTCTAACCCTGATTCTTCAAATATTTCTCTAAATACTGCTTTTTCAATTTCTTCACCTACATCAACTGAACCTGCTGGAACCTGTGGGTTTACTTCTGGAGCATCTCTATGGTCGAAAACGAGGAGTTCTCTTACTCCACAATTATCTCTAAAAATATAAGAAAGTACTTTATTCTTAGTTTCCATTTTTTCGATATTTCCCTTGTATTCCAATCACGTTCCCAAATGGGTCTTTGATTTGGCATATACCCTCATCATTTTCAGGGATTTCAATTGGCCCCCTATAAATAACTCCTCCATTCTCAACAAACAAATCAACAACATCTAAAAGATCATTCACATGCCAATAACTAACACTTCCGCCAGTTGTCACTGGAGATTTATCATCAGCGAGATGAAAACATAATTCATTTTCACCAATCTTAATCAACCCAAAGTTATCATCATCAATGGCAAGAGGAATATCCAATATCTTCGAGTACCAAGAAGAAGACTCCTTCACATTAGTTACAAACATATAAGTTGCATGAAGACTATTTAGAACCATTTGCATCCCAAGAAACATCTGCCTTAACAATCGAAAGCCAGTAAAAAGGATTAGCAGGAGTTCTAAATTGCCTCGAAGCCATTAGAGGAAGGCCAGGAGGAGAATCATCCCATTTTGTCTCAAATTCGTTATTTCCTTCAGAAAACTTTAAGAAAGTTTTGATCCTCAATTTTAATTCTTCAATAGATTCTGGTAAAAACAAAGGCACTTCGGCAATTCCAAATTCATTACCAGCATATTGTTTATATAGCTGTTGTTTTATTCCTTTTCGAGGGTACCAAAGCTGTAAATCAGTTTCCTTTAACTCTTCTACCAATTTTAAAACATCTGAATACTCATCTTTGAAATCTAAAATGGCACACCAATAAGCTAGAGTTGGTATCAAAGTGGACATCCCAGCCATTTTCTCTTTAGAGTGCTTTCCTTCAAATTCAAATTCCATAAGCATATCTATAGAGTCATAAGCAATTGGAAAGTTTTTATCTAAAATTTTATAAGAGAAATGAAATCGGTGAATTAACTCTTTAATCCACTCTTTTATTTCTTCAATTTTTCCAACGAGGGCCAAGGAGTATATTGCCAAACATATATCAATCGTTTGACCATCATAACAGGGGGAAGCGGAGATACTATTATTTTTAATCACACAGGCTAAAGCATTTGTAATTATTTTTGAGTTTTCAATGCCATTTTTATCCTTAATCGCTAATGCGAACAAAGTGTTATTTAAAGAAACTGAGGCAAGAATTCCAATTATTTTAAAAGTGACAAGAGAACTTGTTAAACTATCTCGTCCTTGACTGCAAATCCCATCACGCATGTAAAAATATTTTTCTAATTTATTGAAGTAACCTGCTGCAAATACTGAATGTAGCATTTGCATTTGATAGAATTTATCCAAAATCTTTTTGTTTTCTTCTAAATTATTCTCCGAAATAAATGCCCAGGAAAACAAGAGAGATAGCTCTGATGAGTTTAATGAATGTTCTAGGTTTTCTGCTTCTATTGAATACTGATTTATCATTCCCATACATAGAGAAATCATATTTAAAACTTTTAAAGCATCCTTTTCCTTTACTGATTGTGACTTACCTTTCCAGATACTTTTATCCAATAATTTCTTTAACATTTCCTTGTAATGAGTTAATTTATAATCTGAATCAGACAAAAACACGATGGTTCTTCTAATATCTTTTTTTACATCTTCAAAAAACAGGTGCTCATCAGTTAAATATGTTTCTATTAATCCAGAAAGCCTATTCCCTCCCCAATCTTCAAATGTGTAGTCAGAATATTTATTTGTAAAACCTGTCCAATTCGGCTGAACCTCCTGCCTCATTTCTCCGCCATAACACAGGATTATTTTACTAGGTAGTTTCTTATGCTCATTAGACATTTTTTGAGTCATATAAACGTCAGTAATTTCCTCCAGTGACTGTCTCACTGATTGTTTATCACTAGACCAAATATTACGTGTTATATTTCCTTTCTTTACAGTAATTAGAT
>JABJPQ010000453.1 GCA_018663815.1 Halobacteriovoraceae bacterium
AAAACCCCAAAACCCCGTTGCTTTGAAATCATATTATTCATAGATACGTCACAAGGATTCCCAAGGAGCTCCGTTAATTTAAAGTAAGTTATAATCCAATCAAGAAGTAAAATGCAATCAAAGCTATTCCAGTAGGCAATAAAGCTGACTTAAATAGTCCGATAGGTGATATTCCTTCTTCACCAAAATTTTCCTTTAAGATCCCAAATCCGGCCGGGTTTGGAGCATTTGCAATAACTGTTAAACCACCACCTGCTACAGCACCAGCGACAAGATAATATTTTTGTTCAGCAGTTATACCATCCACTAAAGATCCAAGATATGTTAAAGCTGCATTATCCGTAATACCTGTAAGTGCTGTTGAGCCGAGATAAAGTGGAATAGTATCTAGACTTCCTAGCAATGGCTGTAACCACCACTGCTGTAATGAACCTAATGTCACTAAACCACCCAAGAAAAAACCAACCAGTAACGATTCCTTAAGTTTTATCTTATCTTGATACTCTTGAGTTACAGTTGTAAAGCCGAGGAAGAATAAAAAGATTCCTAAGAAAGCTACCATATGGTGAGCAGTAAAAACGACCAGAGCTAAAAATATTATATGAAGTGTCGTGATCCACCAAGGTGGGTGCATCTTGTCTTCCCTTTCATCTCTTAGATCAAATTCACCTGTTAATTCTTTTTTATATTTAAAAGCAATAATAAGTGTTCCAATAATAACAGCAATAGCTGCTTTGTATCCAAAATGGCCCAGCATGTGAGACATTCCCCAGCCCCACTTACCAGCAACCATTAGTACTGGAGGTGCAGCAAAGTGAGTCAGAGTTCCGCCAATTGAAATATTAACAAATAACAACCCAAGGGTAGCGTATTTAAATTTGGTGGACATCTCAGAATTCGAATAAAAGTTTTTTTGTAAAATTAAAGCCGTAACTGTCATTGCAGCTGGTTCAGTTATAAAGGAGCCAAGCAAAGGTCCAACAATCATAGCTGAAATATAAAATGAGAGACGTCCTTTAAGTGGGATTAAGTTTGAGACCCCTACAATCATTTGCTCAGCAAACTTAATCACAGGTCGTGTTCCGGCCATGGCCATGATGACAAAGACGAAGGCTGGTTCAGTAAAGTTTTGTGCCTCTAAATATGTAATTGGAGCCGCTGAGTTATGAAAATAAACCCCCATAAAGGTAATAAGAGCTAATGCCCATACCCCAAAAACGGCCTCAACCTCTCCCAAAAAATGGAAAAACTCTGATGTTGGAGATCCTGTTGGATACTTATGTGCCAAATGCTCAAATTTTTTGACTAAAAAAGTGTGAATAACTGCTAGACCAAACAGGACAGTTCCTGCAATCTGAACAGTCCTATCATTCATGATAGTGTCAATTGTTGTACTAATCACCATTAATGACCCCTCGAAGACTATTAAAATTTATAATATTAATAGTTTAGCAAACAATCTTAATTTTCCTACTAAATTTATTTTGCCGATTATTGCTCGGCATCACCAATTGAACTAACTGGGCACGCCTCCAGCTGCTCAGTGCACAATTCTATTTCTTCGTCAGTAGTTGGTTGTTTGATAATATACGCATTTCCATCATCATCTTCTGCAAAAAAATCCGGTGCGCCACTGTAACAAACATTACAAGCAATACAGCCCTCCCCACCTTCATCATCAGGGTCGGTGCAGTAAAAACGTCCCGCAATATTTTTTGAATGCTTCATCTCACTATTAGCCACTATTATCTCCTAATAAAAATCGATAGATTTACTTTAATTTTTACCCATCTTAACTTAATATGTGGGAGATAAATTAGCTTATTAAGGAAACAAAGTACATGAAAGAAAAAGCATTTGAACTCGCAAAAAAGTGGAGCCAAGATAATTATATCAGTAAAAAGGATAGACAAGAAATCCAAGCTCTCCTAGATGATTCTGAAAAAAATGAAGAAGAAATTATTGATCGGTTTTATCAGGATTTGGAGTTTGGAACGGGTGGCATGAGAAGTGTTATCGGTGTTGGATCAAACCGAATGAACCAATACAATATTCGTAAAGCTACCCAAGCGATGTGCGATACCTTAAGACAAGAAAAACCAACAGGTGGAAAAGCCTGTATCTCTTATGATAATCGTAGATTCTCTAAAGAGTTTGCAATGCAGGTTGCAGGCGTTTTCGCGGCTAACGGAATCAAGGCTTATATTTATGAAGCCCTTACCCCGACACCAATGCTTTCCTATGCCATTAGATATTATGCTGCTGATTGTGGGGTCATGGTTACTGCAAGTCATAACCCAAAACA
>JABJPQ010000454.1 GCA_018663815.1 Halobacteriovoraceae bacterium
AGAGAGTTCAGCTTGCTAGGCATCCCAAGCGTCCCCATACAACAGATTATATCGACTCATTGGTTGATGATTTTCATGAGGTTCATGGGGATAGAAGATATAGCGATGATCCTTCTATGATAACTGGATTTGGCTATTTTAGAGGACATAAGGTTTGTGTTGTTGGAATTGAAAAAGGTCGAAAAACCCAAGAAAAAATTAAAAGAAATTTTGGAATGGCCAGGCCAGAAGGCTATCGAAAAGCCATTCGAGTATTAGAAATGGCCGCAAATTTTAAAATTCCTGTGATTAGCTTCGTTGATACTCCTGGTGCTTACCCTGGGATTGGAGCAGAGGAACGAGGTCAGGCGCAAGCGATTGCACAAAACTTAGAAGACATGTTTGAAATAAAATCACCCATTATTGCTATTGTCATTGTTGAGGGGGGATCAGGTGGAGCCCTTGGAATCGCTATTGCCGATAAAGTCCATATGATGGAGTACTCGGTGTACTCTGTTATTTCACCAGAATCATGTGCTTCAATATTATGGTCTGATCCTAAGAAGGCACAATTTGCAGCAAACTCATTAAAGCTAGATCCGAATAAAGCGCTAGAGCTAAAAGTGATTGATTCTATTATTCCTGAACCCACCGGCGGAGCACATCGAGATGTTGCTATGGCCACAAAAATTTTAGCGGATAAAATTGAAGAAGATATTATTGAGCTTAATAAATTACCCACTGAAGAATTACTTGAAAATAGATTTAATAAATTTCGTGCGATGGGAAATCAAACGATTGATATGGGAGAATAATTAATGACCATTCAATCAATGACAGGTTTTGGTAAAGGTGAGCTTGAGAATGATAATTTTAGCCTCGCTGTTGAAATAAAATCAGTTAATCATCGCTTTAAAGACATGCGTTTTAAAATGGGATCAACTTTTAATGCTCACGAAATTATTTTAAAAAAGAAAATGGAATCTCTTTTTACTCGTGGCAGTTTTGATATTTTTGTGAACTATAAAAAGAATGTTCAAAAACAAACTGAAATTAATCTAGACTTAGATAAGATCAAAAACTATATCGAGGGAATAAAAGAACTTTGTGACATTGATGGAGTTGAAATAAATATTCAGCCGACAGAGTTTCTACGTAGCGACTTTTATAAAGAGGATGAAGACAAAGATATACAGTTAATAGAGTTGCTTGGGCCTGCCTTTGATACAGCCATTAAGGACTTGGTTGTAAGCCGAGAGGAAGAGGGACAAAAGCTAATTGAAACTCTCAAAAAGCACCAAAGTGAATTTGAAGGTCACTTTTTAAAACTGACACCCTTAAAAGAATCTTATCAAGTCAACGTGAGAGAGAAATTACTGAAACGATTTAAAGAAGAAAGTGTTCCTATTGCTATTGATGATTCTCGTTTTTTACAAGAAATAATTTATTATTTAGAAAAACTTGATATTGATGAAGAGATCAATCGTATAAGTATTCACCTTGAAAAACTAACCAGTCTTTTATTGTCACACGATGAGGTGGGGAGACAAATTGATTTTTTGATTCAGGAACTCAATCGTGAAACAAATACGATCGGATCTAAATCTGGTAATCATGAAATTTCTGAGCATGTCGTGCAGATGAAAGTTCAGTTAGAAAAAATACGAGAACAAGCACTTAATTTGCAATAGAGGAAATAAGGTGAGTAACCGAGGTAAAATTATTGTTATTGTCGCTCCTTCAGGAACAGGTAAATCAACACTTATCAACAAGCTTAAACAAGATATTTCAACTTTAGAGTGGTCTGTTTCATGTACGACGAGACCCATGCGTGCGGGCGAAATACATGGAGAAGATTACTTCTTTTTGGATCGTGATGAGTTTTTAAAACTAAAAGATCAAAATGAATTTGTTGAGTGGGCTGAAGTTCATTCTAATTTTTATGGAACGAGAAAATCTTTTATTGATGAAGGACTTTTAACCGGCAAACATCTTTTGTTTGATCTTGATGTACAAGGGTGTGATTCGATGAAGGCTACTTATGGAGCTGAAGCTCAAATTATTTTTATAGAACCTCCAAGTGTAGCAGAGTTGGAGAGTAGGCTATTATTGAGGGCCACT
Organism: Halobacteriovoraceae bacterium; assembly: GCA_018663815.1. Taxonomy (GTDB): domain Bacteria; phylum Bdellovibrionota; class Bacteriovoracia; order Bacteriovoracales; family Bacteriovoracaceae. Next base: position 2,101 of record JABJPQ010000454.1, read on the forward strand.
GATGCAAGAGATGTTATTTCAAAACGGGTTAACAATGCAAAAAAAGAATTACTAAGAAAAAATGATTACGATTTTAATGTTATTAATGATGACTTTGATAATGCCTATTCAGAATTATTAACGACAGTTCAAAAAATACTGAAAGAGTAGAGGAGTAAGCTATTTTTCACCGCCTAGATTTTTCCCATGAAGGGGATGTAACCATTGAAGAACTTGCTCGTAGAGTAAAGTCTGCAGATCCTAAAGCAGATATTGATTTACTTACAAAAGCTTATGAGTTTGCAGAGTTACACCATCGACCACAAAAAAGAAGTTCAGGTGAAGCCTATATCATACATCCTATGAATGTTGCGGTTACCTTGGTTAAGCTAAAGATGGATTTACAAAGTATTTGTGGCGGACTCTTACACGATGTAGTTGAAGATTGTGATGTTTCTGAAGCAACTGTGCGGGAAGAATTTGGTGATGATATAGCAAATATTGTCATTGGTTGTACTAAAATTTCAAAAATAAAATTTAAAACGAAAGAAGAAACACAGGCTGAAAATTTTCGAAAAATGGTTGTGGCCATGGCCAAAGACATTCGAGTTATTATTGTTAAGCTTGCTGATAGAATGCATAATATGTTGACGTTGCAATATGTTTCAAAAGAAAGGCAAGTCAAAAAAGCCCAAGAAACACTTGATATTTATGTTCCATTGGCGAGTCGACTGGGGATTAATTCAGTTAAAAGTGAACTTGAAGATTTATGTCTTCGTTTTCTTCATCCTGAGTTCTATTATCGATTAGCTGAAAAAATTGCCATGAAAAAATCTGAGCGAGAATCGTATATTCATGACTCTGTTCAAAATGTAATTGAGCACCTTTCTGAGTATTCAATTAAAGCAGACGTTTCCGGCCGGCCGAAGCATTTTTATTCTATTTATAAAAAAATGCATAATAGAGGTGTTGATTACGATCAAATACAAGACTTATTAGCCTTTAGAATAATTGTTAACAATATTACTGAGTGTTATAAATGTCTGGGGATTATTCACTCATCTTATACTCCTGTTCCTGGTCGATTTAAAGACTATATTGCGATACCTAAAGTGAATGGTTATCAATCATTGCACACAACAGTTATTGGACTTAAGGCCGAAAGAATTGAGATACAGATTAGAACTGCCGAGATGCATGAAATTGCAGAAACGGGAGTTGCTGCTCATTGGTTGTATAAAGAAAAAGATAAAAAGCCAAAGCATCTGAAATGGATTGACGAATTAATGGAGTACAATCGTGAGATTACTCAAAGCTCGGAGTTCATGGATGTTGTTAAAAACGATCTTGATATTGGTGGAATATTTGTTTTTACCCCAACAGGGGATGTACGAGAATTAAGGTACGGTGCTACTCCATTAGACTTTGCCTTTTCCGTTCATACGGCCGTTGGAAGCACTTGTGTAGGGGCTAAAGTAAATGGTAAAATGGTACCATTAAAGTACCGGCTTAAGTCGGGTGATACAGTTGAAGTATTAACTTCTAAAGCACAAACTCCAAGTAAAGATTGGCTTAAAATTGTTAAAACTAGCCGAGCGCGAACAAAAATAAAACAGCATTTACTAAAGATTGAACGAGAAAAAAATCGAACCATGGGAGAGGAGTTGCTTGAAAAGGCACTTCGAACGGCCGGAACAACGACTAAGGCACTTGAAAAGAAAAATGAGTTTAATAAAGCTTATGATCAGCTTTACATAAAAGACCTTCCGGAATTGCATTTGCATATAGGGTCAGGGCGATTTTCAATAAAACAAATTTTTGACCTCATACCATCGCTAGAAACGACGAATTTAAATGATGATGTAAAAGAAAAACGGAAAAAAGAATTTGATAGCCTTTATAGTGAAATATCAAATACGGCCAAGAAAAAAGCGCATAAAGATAATGCGGTTATTGTCGATGGACTTGATGATATAATGGTAAGGATGGGGAAGTGTTGTAATCCTATCCCTGGTGACCCCATTGTAGGGTTTATTACCAGAGGGCGGGGAGTCACAATTCATACCCATGCATGCCCCCGCGTGCGAGAAATTGAAGATGCGAGAAAGATTTTTGTTGAATGGAACTCTTCTTATGCCTTTCGACACCCAGTTAGCGTAAGAGTGATAACCCACGATAGACCAGGAACACTCTCGCGGATTACAAACAATATCCACGGACATGGCATCAATATTAAATCCGCAATTGCGAAGTCGTTACCTGACATGAAGGGCAGCTTTCTTTTTGAGGTTGAAGTTAAGGATTACTCTGAATTTTTAAAAGTTGTCTCTATTATTGAGTCTATGGAAGAGATTATATCGGTTACTCGGGCATAAGCTCTTGGAAAACTGAGTATAATTTGGAATAATAGCCTATGTTCTATCGTTTAGTCTTATTCATCTTTTCTTTCACAATTATGACATTTTCATACTCAGAAGATAATTTTTTAGAATTTGGCAACGTTGATTTTGGAAGAAACTTTAAAGAGAAAAGCAAATGGACTTTAAAGTCAGGACTTAGTTATATCAGATATCCTTCAGCATTTCCGGACTTAGAAGGAGTCCATGAAAGTATAGATGGAGTAGAGTTTAATGAACTCAATGGTTATAGCTTAAGTATTGGACGTGATTTTTATATCGGAAATTCATTTTCATCGGAACTCTCAATCAGAGGTCATTATGCTCGAACAATAGATAAAGTTGTGGGCTATGCGACTGAAGAAATAAAAGTTGAATTTGCTGAGACAAGAACGGCTCATCAATTTAGTGCCTTGGAAGCTGTATTCGCTTTAAATTATATATTTGATTATAAAGTTATCGACCTCCAGCCTTTTTTTGAGATTGGGCTTGGCTCCGGAACATCAGAGTCTGAAAAACAGTACTCAAGAGTTGGCCTTCCTACAGAAACTGAGGGCTCGGAAAGTTATGATGCAAGTGTAAGTGAAAAGTTCAGCTTCTCACAAATATCATTAGGTTTGAATCTTATTTCTTATAAAGGCTTAATGTCTTATATTCGTTTCTCATCTATGCAGATGGTAAAGACTTTTAGAGAAACCACTGGAACAAATAAAGTAAAGGGAGCTGCAACTATTTTTGATATTAGTTCCAAAGAGTCGAGCTTAAATGAATCTGAAAATGTAAGTGTTGTGTCGATTGGTATCGGAAGGTATTTTTAATGGCTAAGCTGTTATTATTTATTTTTATTTTTACAATTTATAATTGTGACACTGTAGAGGAAGAGTATTTGTATAATTCAAATTCTCCTGAGTACGCTGACATTTTAGCATGGGCTGCGCAAGAGTGTGTTGATAATGCTGAGGTCTTTGATGCTCTTGATACTGCTGGAGACTTTGAAGGGTCAGGGCAACTTAACAGAATTTATAAAATCACCCAAGATGATCATGACAGTGAAACTATTTTTATGAAAATTTATGCTGTTTCAGCATCTGAAATGCAAGTGATAGTTAGTTCAAGCGTGAAACTTGATAAAAGAATTATCTTTTCAAAAACAGACCATGATGAGCTTCTAGCACAGTTAAAGATTGTAGCCTGCTCTGAGGAATATAAGGCTAACTTCTCAGCTAGTGGATTGGATAACTCTGATCGCATGACTTTGACTTGGAAAAAAGAAACAGTTCACACTATTGACGGTGATGATGATGATGATGTAGCAGATAAGTATAGTCGACAAACTGATACTTTAATTTTTGATAGAAATCTTCCACTCTTTTTTTATTTCTATAATGGAACAAAAACTGGAGACTTAAAAAAGGCTGTTGCTTCAGATAAAGTAACGGGAACTAGTAAAATTAGTATTGTCGAAGTTACTGGTACTTCTGAGTGTTCAGACGATGAGCGATGTAACCTACTTATAAGTATTACAGATACCTCAAGCTTCCCAACATGTGAAATCGAAATAAATAAAAATAAATTTGAAACAAATGCATACAGTGATGAGTTCTTTTCACCCGCTAGCTCAGGTTGTGTGTTTCTTGAATCGGCAGACGTCTAAGCCTGCTCCCGATCCCAAAAAAGTAAAAAGGTAGATGTTTTAAAATATTTATAAACTTCCTTAACAAGTTTTTTTACATTTTTTATATGCCCATAATCTCGGGCAATACTTTCATAATAAAAATTAACTTTTGAATTTTTATCTCTAAGCGCTTGCATGATACTTGCGATTCTAAAAATATGATAATCACTTGAGATAATAAGAACGTTTTCAACTGTGGGAAGTGTTGTTAGGTAATTTAGGGTTGCAAGACCGTTCTCAATTGTATTTCTAGCTAGGTAATCCAGTTCTATATGGTGTCCCTCTTGTTCTAGATAATCTTCCACAGATATGTTTTTGCCTTGTTTTTTTAAGAGGATTTCTAAATTATTTTTTGAATATACGCCGGTAATAAAAATTTTTGCTGAGGGATATTTTTCTGCCTTTTTTAGTGTGTAATCTATCCTTCCCGTATCGCCGGTAAAGACGGCAATCACATCTGGAGTTCTTTGAAAAAAGGCTTGATCTGAAATATTGTTTTGTTTTTCTGCATAGATGGGCAAATAAACACATAAAAGAGTATAGGAGATAAAAGAGAGAAAGGTGAGGACAATTATTGATTGAAAAATTCTTCTTGATCTCGTTCTCTTTGTTTCAAAAATGTATTTTTTGGTAAACAAAACTATCCTTTAGCGGCAATAACTTCAATTTCAACCAATGAGCCCTTGGGAAGACCTGGAACTTCAATACAACTTCTGGCCGGATAGGGTTCTGAGAAAAATTTTACGTAGGCATCGTTTACAAGTCCAAAATTGCTTAGGTCAGTGACAAAAATAGATGTTTTAATAATGTGTTCTCTGGTTATTGAACAACTTTCAAGTAACCCATCAATATTTTTCATAATCTGATCTAGTTGGGCCTGAAAACCTTCTGCTAATTCCGAGGTTTTCGGATTGATTCCAATTTGACCTGAATAGTAAAAAACACCATTGTGTTCGACTCCCTGTGAGTATGTACCAACTGCTGCCGGTGCTAGGTCAGTTGATATAATATTTTTTTTGAAACTCATCTTTCTATCCTTTTCTTTATATCACTTATAAGAGCTGTTAAGTGAGTCATATTAATAATTTCCTCTACTGTCGATGTTCTTTGAACAATATTAGCAGCGTAGTTTGATGGGGCGATAACAGGTCCTATGGCCGTACAGTCACTTAATTGTGTGAGTAGTTTATAGCTAATATTTGCCGATTGCAAATCTGGAAAGATGAGAACATCAGCTGTCTTTTTTAAGTCTGAAAAATCGAATAAGTTAGACAGAATTTCGTGATTTACTGCGACGTCTGCTTGCATTTCCCCATCCACCATAATATCAGGCAATCTTTCTTTTGTTAGTTCGACAGCTTTTTTAATTTTAAATGTATCATCATTTAAGTTTGACCCAAAGTTGGAATAGCTTAAAAATGCGACACTAGGATCTTCTTGCATCAGGTTTCGATACATATTTGTAGTTGCGACAGCAATATCTGAGAGATCCCCAGCATCTGGATTTAGCTGAACTGTTCCATCGGATAAGAAGAGAACTCGGTCTCTATAAACCAGAATGATAATTCCACAAGCTGGTAAAATTTCATTGTGACCAAGAACTCTCATCATAGGTTTAAAACAATCGGGGTAACTTTGAGTTGCTCCTGTAATCATACCATCAGCATGACCTTGTTTTACCATCATTGATGCAAAGTAATTTCCTCGCTTTAAAAGATCCTCAGATAAAGAAAGGGTTGCACCGACTCTTTTTCGTTCTTCGTGATAATCAAAGTAATAATCTTTAAAGTGCTTTGATTTAGAAGGATGAATAATTTCAACTTTTTCTTTTAGATGATCAAGTCCAAGTTGATCCATTCGTTCGTGGATGCTTTCTTTATTACCCAGTAAAACCGGTTCAATTTTTCCTTCATCAATCAACGTATTAACGACACGTAAAATACGTGTATTATAGCCTTCAGGAAAAACGATTCTTTTCTTATTATCTTTAGTAAGCCTTGATCTTACTGACCTCATAAACTCTGCCGATTGGCCCAAACGTGCCTCAAGTTCAAGTGCATATTGCTTAAAATCAGTGATTACTTCCCTGGCAACACCACTATCACACGCGGCTTTTGCTACTGCGGGAGACACTCGTGTTAGTACTCTTTTATCAAATGGTTTTGGTATCAGATAATCTTTTCCAAAGCTAAATATATCCCCACCATAAGCCATTTTTACTTGTTCAGGAACTTCTTCTTTCGCTAAATCTGCCAGAGCGTGTACAGCAGCAAGTTTCATTTTTTCATTAATTTTTTTAGCTTTTACATCAAGGGCCCCTCTAAAAATAAAAGGAAATCCGAGAACATTATTAACCTGATTAGGATAATCTGAGCGACCAGTGGCCATGATTGCATCAGATCTAACTTCTGCAACTTCTTCTGGTAGAATTTCAGGGTCTGGATTGGCCAT